>NZ_JBFRFR010000057.1:0-63052 GCF_052114925.1 Bradyrhizobium sp. 2TAF36
AATCCCGCTAGGCAATCGTCTCGCCATCCGCGATCGCTCCGTCTCCGCAACCTGACCAGCTCCGACGGAGCAATCGCTACCGGCGTGTCACTGGAGAGAGGAAGAATGGTAGCTTGACAGACCAGCTCCGACGGAGCAATCGCTACCGGCGTGTCACTGGAGAGAGGAAGAATGGTAGCTTGACAACAAACCGCAATTAAAGGGCCGATTGACAACCATTGCCCGCGCCGCACGTCGCCCCCTTCGTCGCGACGGCATTGGCGCAAGTCGAGGGAGCGCTATCGATCGGCGAAGCCCGCCTGATGGTGGGGCATCGCGATCCGCATGATGGCGTGCGCGCCGAAGTCCCGCGCGGGCTACCACTTCGCTGCCGCCATCGGCTTCGATCCTTGCTTGAGGACTACGCGCCGACGATCCCGACCGGGCCAACGATCAACACACACTCGCCGGGAGAAGCTGGGCCGCGGTCTCGAACACTTCCGCAAGGAAGGCGCGAGGTTGATCCCGCCACCGACCGCGACGATCCTTACGAGGACGAAGCCTACCGGCTGTGGGCGATCAAGCAGCAGAGCAAGTGTCCGAGAGGCCCGCGTCATTTTCGTCTGCGCCGTATCCGTTTGCTGCTGAGCCGTTTGGCGTTTGCCGCCACCTTTCTTCGATACTGCTCAACAATCTTGTTTCCAGATGCGCCAGCCATCAGGCTTGTACCGGCCTTCGCCGCCGCCAAGACCTTTTCACTCACCATGCGCTGGGCTTCTCGTTGAGCCGCTTTGCCGCCGCGCATCAGCTTCGCGATCCGAAGTCCGATCACGCGATTGCTTTCTAGCCCTAGCATCATCCAGTTCCACATGGTGCGATATTCCCAGTCGTTCGAACGGCGTACCATCAGGGATGCCATCAACGGCCACGGTGTGCGCGATGTTCAATCAAACCTGCGTGGCTGGTCAACGGGCGCAATCTGCTCGCTCATTCCCTCCTGAGCCCGCCTCGGCAACACACGTCACCAACGGACTAGCAAGAGTTCCTTCACCTTCACTCACGGATACATCCGAATGGGCGATAGCCGAAGATCACTTGATGCTGAAGAGTGAGACCGCTGCTGCTGGGGGCCAAACGGGGATGTCCGATGGGTGCGGCAGGCTCGCGCTTTGCGCACATGAAGAGAAGTCTCCGCGTTCGGGCGGTCGTTGTCGGCGTTCTGGAGGAGTTGCCGTTTATCTGCCCGGTGGCGGTCGCGATCGGCTCGCTGATCATGATCGGCATCACGCTCTATATGGATTGGTCCCAGTGAGCGGGAAGTGACGAGCGATCTTACCATGGCGGCTTCTGCAACTGACCGATCTCGAATTGCGTCGGTATTCAAATGCAGGTCAGCATTGGTGGCTTGAGCCTCAGTCCGGAAGCTGGGGATATGTCCCCTTGGGTTCTACCAGAACGAGCGAGTAGCTCATTCGAGAGACGACCAGAACACTCACGCCACCACCGCGCCCCTCAAGGAGGCCCCCGACACAAGGCAGCTCAAACTCTTCAAGTAGCAGACGATCAGAGCCAGACTGTGCCACGGGCGGAGCGGCCATCCCGCTTTCGCTTTTGTGACGCTTTAGCCACGCTTACCGGTGAGGACCTGATCTTGAAACGTAGGAGAGTACGTCATGCCGCCGACCGATCAGTCGCGAAATCATGTTGGCGAACTGAACGAGAGAAAGAATTGCGAGAAATTCCAAAATCATTTCGAAAAGCCTCCGGGTTCGAAAATTCGCTGTTGTAAAACACGCCCCAGCCCGGAGACCGCAAATCTAGAACTGTTTGTTGCGGCGTAAACGCAAAATGGAACAGTTCAACGAAGAACAATAAATCAGTTGCCTTTCGGCAACAGCATGAGGAGATTGCAGCGTTCTCGAAAACACGCTTTCATTGCCGCGACGTGCGCAGCATCGGCTTCACTGCGCGACGATTGCCGCCGCTCCCGCCGCAGGTATCGCAAGTAAGCCACGCGGCTCTGATCTAGCGGGAAGCCGTCACCTTGCCGCCTTGCCGATGTAGGCCCGGCTGCAATCGAGGTGCAGCGTCATTGGCCCGACGCGCTGACGGTCGTAGCCCTTTGGCGATGAGGGCAATCAACGGTGACGGTCTCGGACATCAGCCATTCCTGTTGCGCCGCGCCGCTTTTGAAGGATCGTCGATCTTAGCGTCGCCCTCATTGTGCCGTCTATCGCTTGAGGAAATGACGGCGTCTCAAGACCAGAATTGGTCCTCCCGCTGCTCATCGCCTTGATACTCGCGGAAGTCGGTCGCCTTTCCGTTCTTCATCTGCCAGACGTGGATCTCCGGAAACGACGCGGACAGCCCGTTTCGTTCTGCGTTCACGGTAACCAAGGCGACAACGAGATCGTCTTCAGCCAGCACATTGTGCACATCCATGCTGAACGCGCCTCCCGAAAGCTCCATCGTGCGTTGAAAGAAGCCTCCGACCTGATCGTGACCGGTATAGTCGCCTGATAGGGGACTATGACCGGGAACGTGCCATGTGATGCCGGCGTCGAAAACCGCGAAAACCGAGGGGATGCTTCCTATCGCAAAGTCTTCGTAGGCCTTGCGGATAATCACCGAATTCAAATCGCCCATTGTTGTCTCCCCTAAAAGGGTTAGCACTCCTACGGGACTAATCGTAGTCACGGTGAAGTACAAAGCCCGAATATAGCAACCAATCGGTCGCCTCGAAATGTCTCCTCTTGGGCCCAGCGTCATTTTCATACGGAGCGAAAGTTCGTCGCTGTCAGACCAAGGCGGACGTTCGCCTTCGCCWGCAACTGCAACAACGGTTTTTCTCGCAGCAAATATCCAGACCTCCCGGCGTCGCGCGGTCCCCGCGTTTTCTACACGCCTCACAGGACCCGGACGACCTCGCGCAACTCCGTTCAATCCGAACGTGGCAGGCGCAAAGAGCGGCGACGGCGGAGCGGCGATGAGGCACACGATGGGCTGTAAGCTTGGCGCGCGCGCCGAGATCTTCGCAAGGCGCTCGGGCGCGGCCTCGATCACTTCCGCAGCGAAGGCGCGAAGCTGATCCCGCCGCCGACAGAGCGGGACGCCTACGAGGCCGAAGCCTATCGGCTGTGGGCGATCAAGCAGCAGGGCAAGTGACCGCGACCTAGTGCAACGATATGTCCGGTGTTGGATGGAAACCGGAAGTAGTCAGCGCAGGGTCAAAACGACGCGAATGACCCCAAGCGGACTTCTGTTGATTTAGATCAACATGAGCGGCGCGAGACTTCGTTTTCTTGCGTCCTTGTAGTGGCAGCCCTCTCCAGATCCCTGTAGATCAGCATCAAGGACAACCTCGATGAGATGTAGATTGATCAGTCTGACGTTTGCTGTCTCTTTAATTCCAATCGTTGCGAATGCGCAGGTAACCATTGATATGGGCAAGATCATATGTAGCCAATATCTTGCTATGCCGCAGTCACAGTCAGATAAGTTTTCTGCCTGGATGAGCGGTTGGTTCAGTTATCAGAACAACAGGACCTTTGTGGACCTTGCTTTGCATCAACAAAATATCGCCAACGTAAAGGCATGGTGCCAATACCATCCGGCGGAAAGCGTTATGTATGGCTTGCAACAATCGGTAGGCAAAAATTGACGGCTCGGGACTTTGGAGGATCGCTATGAAATGCAGGGCTCTTGTCGTTTCTGTGATTTTGATAGGCGCGGCATCAGCGCCAGCCGCGGCTCAGATCAAGCTGGACATGAACAAGATCACTTGCGGAAATTGGCTAGGATACGGTTCAGCAGACCGAGATTTCGTAAGGTATTTCATGAGCGGCTACTATAACGCGGCTGCAAATAATAATGTTTTGGACTACGACCGCCTGCAAAAGAATTCCGAAAAAGTTGTCGCCTATTGCAAAAAGCACAAATCCGAAACGCTGCCAACCGCCATTCAAAAAAGCGCCAGCTAGGTTGTGGGCCCCGACGGCGGCGTCGCGGCCGGAGTCTTGGCCGGCCACATTGCCACTCCTCGACCGAGAGTTGAACGGGCCACTGGAACTGCGCAACCGCCTCATTGTTGCGCGCATAACCGCGCGTGCTTCAATACGTCTCCTTTTGTTGGCCCCTTTCGGACTCGACAGACTTGGCTGATAATGTCCGCTCACGCGGCTGAAGCGGGCATTAAACATTCGCAGTTTGCGGCCTGCTTATGGCCAATCGGCACACACGGAATTTGTGTACCAATTCGCATAAATAAAGCCGGGATTGCGCGATTGCAAACACGCTTGCGCGGGGCCGTCGCGCGGTCCCCGCAGGAACTCGCGCCCTCCACAGGACCCTGACGACCGATTGGTCATGGCCCCGGTCCTCTTTGACTGAGCGGGCCCGGAACAGACTTGCTCGAAGAGTGTTGGTCCTGCATCACCGCCCGGTCATAGGCTCTTATCGGTGATGTGAACGCCGGTTGCGCTTCCCGCCTTCCTCTTGAAGAAAGGAGCGCGCCATGAAACGGCGTCGTTTCAAGCAACAAGTGCCGCTGCAAGATCGTCTTGCGTCATTCGCCAAGACGGCGCGCGAAGTTGCGGCGCTTCTTCCCCCCGGGGCAGAAAAAGACAAACTGCTCCGCAAGGCGTCCGGGGCCGATACGGCGGACTGGCTGAACGAAAGCTTAGGGTCAACCGCCCAGCGGCCGCCCAAAGCAACTCCATGAGGGATTATCAAGCGGCTCTTGAAAAGCTTCGGAAGGATGCTGCTGAGGCCGCGCTAATCCGCGATCTTGCCACTGTCCCGACCAAGCGGGAAATGTTCGATATGTTGGCCCTGCATCTGACCAGCCTTGCCGATCATGTTGAGCTTGCGATGATCGAAGCTTCCAAGACGGCGAAGCGGGCGTAACGCCCTCAGTGCCCACGGGCAGCGGCTCGCACCGGCAGCGCCACCGCGTCACCATCGTCAGCCGCCGCGCAACGCAAGCGCAGTTCTGTTCTTGGGACAAAAGCGCAAAATCTGCAACTTGATCGAAGCCGCGCGCTCGACCGCGCCAGCATCACGGCGCGGACAGGCGACCGACAGCGGACGGCAACCAACGGAGCATGGATGATGATGGATAAAATCCAACGCGCCATTTTAGAAAATCAAGTCATCCTTGCCGAAGCCCTGTGGATGCTCCTGCATTCGCAAGGTATCAGTTCGGACGCAACGCTTCAGAACGTCTCCGCCCGCATCAAGGCTACCCGGAAGCTGCTCGAAGAACACAGCGAGGAGAACCCTTAGCGCGGCGTCGCCTCATCACCCGTCGAGCGCGGCAGCACGTCACCGCAACGGCGACAGGCGGCCTACGGCACCGCCAAGGCCCGGCAGAAGGCCGTACAGCGCGCCGCCAGCGCCGGGCCATAGGGCGGACACCGGGAGGGGCAACAGCGCACAGACCCTCCGTTGATCTAGGTCAACGTCAGCGATCCTTTAGCGCTCATGCCATGTTCAGCCGCACCTGAGGCGGCTCCCGTCACCTTTCAGTGACGCAAGCGCGAAGAGGGAGGTCCAACATGCATCCGGAGAAGCGTCTTTCGATCAAGTCAGCGACTGTTGCCGGGATTGCTGCTAGCGCCCTGTTGGGGCTTGCAGGTGTCACGCTCAATCCAGCGCCAGCCCAGGCGGTCGTGTACTGCCAGTACGTTGAATATCCAGTGGGTTGCGTTGCCCGGGCAGGCGTCGTGCTGAGGCCTCGTCCGGTGGCGCGCGCTGCGGTCCGTCATAACGCCGGTGGCAATGCAAATGGCGGCGTCAATCGCGTTGGGGCGGGGCGGTAAAGACTTGTTTCGCGGTCACGAGCGAGAAAGAAGCCGTCACCGCTTCGTCCCGGTGGCGGCTTTTTTATCGCCCCCGGCGCGGGCGCAGGCGACCGATACCGGGGGCGGCATCACGGCATGAAACACACTTGGTACGTCACTTTTGAAGTGCCGCCGGATGGCACGCTGTTAAGACGGCGACATCCGCGCTTAACCAAGACGTTTGAAACCGAAGCAGAAGCGAAGGATTTTGCGCGAACCAAATTCAACGAGGGATTGGTCGTCACCGCGGGGACCATGATCCCCCACCTGCCGAGAACGTCAATCCCGTCGCCGGAAATTCCAGCGTGGCTTGAAGCTGACGAAGTAAATGAGAGCAGCGGGCCGACCAAAAAGTAATCTTTGACGACGTTGGCACGCTGCCGGGTGCAACTGCGCCTATTTGATCTAGATCAAGCGCCGGCTCTCGACCTCAGGTGCCATGCTCTGGGGCAACAGCAACCGGGAGCCTGACGATGAGTGAACGTTCGGAGCCGAAACAGGTCTGTCGTCGCAACGCACTCACTTTCCTTGGATACGCGGCCGTGTTTGGGCTTATGGCCTCGCCCGCAATTTTGGCGGTGTCAGAGGCGGAAGCTCAGACCACCACGGCGCCCGCCACGCCCACGACGCCGCCCGCAGACGCGCCGATGTCTGGGACAGAGCGCCGTCAGGAGCGGCGAAGCGGGCGAACAGAAAGGCGCCAGGAACGCCGGACCGGACGCACAGAACGGCGTCAAGACCGGCGCACAGGACGCGACGAGCGACGGGACGCGCGCGACGGCACCCCGACCACTACAACCACCACCGAGCAGAAAAAGTAGTCCGTTCATTCGGGCCAACCACGGCAACCGGGCCGCAGCGCAGGCCCGGGAAGGCCGTACAGCGCGCGCGGATCGCAGGGCCACCGCATGGGGCGCGCCGCGATCCTCAGGCCGTTCGAGCGGCTTAAGCTTCCCGAACTCCAACTCGCGCCCAACGGCAGGATGTGAAACTAGGGCCTAATAGGGCCCGGCAGGTTCGGGCGGGCCTTTCGTTAGTGCGACAAAAACCGAAATATACCTTTAGTTTCAGGTACTTTCACCGCTTTTAACCGGCCGAAAACAGCGCTTGCGGAAAGGACCACACGGTTTTGCCGTACGCACGGCCCGCCATTTCGCCGCAGTTTTTCCAGCCCTGTCGACGGAGCCGGAAACTTACAGACGAGACGAACCTGACAGCGCCGCTCATCCGGCACGAAGTTCTGGGCTCACGGAGAGCAATCCGCCCTGCCCTTAGCCTCTCGCGCCCGACGCTGTCGCGTCCACCGCAAGCCCGGCTCGCGACACGTGACACGTGACGACACAAGATCGCCCCTCTTGGTGAGCCGGGATGGGCGACACATACGCCATTTCCGAATTTCGGTAAAGTGGAATATTCTTGCAAGCGCGGCTTGACACCGGCGCAGCTCGGAATGACCCGGTGTTTTGCCCGACGGCCGGGCCCGGCGGCGCGCTCGCGAATCCGGCGGCGCGCTTACGAATATCGTCCCGAACGCAACACGCTTCGGAACCTAGGTTGACGTCGCGCCGTTGTTGAGCACAGTCTGCGACAATTCGAGCATGCCTCGGACATAAAGGCGCGGCAATCTCAGGGCTTGTCGATCGCCCCGCCACTGCTTCCCCGGAGTTCCCATGCATTCTGCCGACCGGCCGGCAACGCGCCTCGCGACGCGGCTCGCCTTTCTCGTCGCGGGCTTCGGCATCGCGTGCTGGGCGCCGCTGGTGCCGTTCGCAAAGACGCGGCTCGGCGTCGATGACGGCGTTCTTGGATTGCTCCTGCTCAGCCTCGGCATCGGCTCGGTCGTCGCGATGCTTCTGACCGGAGTCATGAGCGCGCGCTACGGCAGCAAGCCGATCATCATTGCGGGCGGGCTCGGTCTGGCGCTGGTGCTGCCCCTGCTGGCGATCGCGAGCTCGCCGGCAACGCTGGCGCTGGCCCTGTTCGCCTTCGGCGCCGCGCTCGGCTCCATCGACGTCGCCATGAACATCCACGCGGTCGAGGTGGAGCGCGACGCGGGCCGCCCGCTGATGTCCGGCTTCCACGCGCTGTTCAGCATCGGCGGCTTCGCGGGATCAGCCTTGATGACTGCGCTGCTTTCGCTGCAACTCGGCGCGCTCGCCTGCACGCTGATCTGCTCCGTGCTGATGCTGGTCGCGATGCTGGCGGCCTGGCCGCGCCTGCTTCGTTCGGTGCAGGTGCTGGACGGACCGCTCTTCGTGCTGCCGCATGGCTCCGTGCTCCTGCTAGCGCTGCTCGGCGCCATCACTTTCCTCGTCGAGGGCGCGATGCTCGATTGGGGGGCGCTGCTCGTCATCGGCGCGGGCCTCGTCTCGGAGACGCAAGGCGGGATCGGCTACATCGTGTTCTCGATCGCGATGACCGCGGGGCGGCTCGGCGGCGACGCTGTCGTTGCACGCATCGGGGATCGCACGACATTGTTCTGGGGCAGCATCATTGCAATCGCGGGCTTCGTAGTCCTACTCATGGCGCCCGTAGCGGCGGTCGCCATCGGCGGCTTCCTGCTGATCGGCCTCGGTGCATCGAACCTCGTGCCGGTGCTGTTCCGCCGGGCGGCGCGGCAAACGGTGATGCCGACGGGGCTCGCCGTCGCCGCAATCACGACAGCCGGCTATGCCGGCATCCTGATCGGCCCCGCCGGCGTCGGCTTCGTCGCACGCCTTGGCGGATTGCCGACTGCATTCTGGCTTCTGGCCGCGCTGATGGGTCTCGTCACGCTGTCGGCCCGCATCGTCACGGCGGAGGGCCGGCAGACGTCGCGCGTGGAGGCCTGAGCGGCCTCACAAATTGCTCAGCCCGATCGACTTGATCACGGGCGCCAGGCTTGCCGTCGTCGCATCGACAATACGCTGGAATTTGTCCGGGCTCGAATCGCCGTCCGGCTCCATGCCCTGCGCGCGGTAGCTTGCCTGAAGCGCCGGATCGGCCATGGCGAGACGTGTCGCTTGCGCGATCTTGTCGATGACCGCATCGTCCGTGTCCTTGGGCGCGAACAGGCCGAACCATCCCCCGTAGCGGATGTCGGGCATGCCGGATTCAACGGCGGTCGGAATCTCCGGCGCCCCGCTCAGCCGCGTTTCGGTGGTGACCGCCAGCAGCCTCACTTTCCCGGTTTGAGCCAGTTGCTGCAATTGAACGGACATGACGGCAATGATCAGCGAGATCTGACCGCTGACGAGGTCGTTGGTTGCCTGCGAGATGCCCCGATACGGAACGTGGACGATATCCAGCCCGCCGGCCTGCTGCTTGAAGGATTCGCCAACCAGATGATTGCCGGTGCCGATGCCGGGTGTCCCGTAGGACAGCTTTCCCGGATTGGCCTTCGCGTAGGCGATCAGCTCACGCAGATCCGTGGCAGGCACCGACGGATGGACCGCGAAAACCAGTGCACTGCTGATCAAGCGATAGATGGCGCGAAAATCGTCGACGGAATAGCCGGGATTTTTCGAGGTCAGGGGAATGATGACCTGCGTGCTGCCGTTGCCAAGCAGCAGCGAATAGCCGTCGGGCTCCTCGCGCGCGACCGTCGCAGCCCCGATCGCGCCGCCCGCACCGCCGATATATTCCACGAAGGTCGGCCCAAGCAGCGACGACATCTTGTCCACCCAGGGACGCCCGATCTGGTCCCCCGCTCCGCCGGCTCCGTACGGAAGCACCAGGCGAATGGGACGAGACGGATAATCAGCGGCTTGTCCGCTGCGCGGGATCGCCGCCAGCGCCGCTGCGCCCGATAGCGCATGGACGAATCGTCGCCGCGAGAAGGAAGCCATGTTCGAATTCCGGAAGTCGATGTCGAGGCGGGACCGGCTCCCTAGCCGTCCAATCTCAGCAATCGGCTACCACCGTCAATGCGCCATCCGGGTGAGATCACCGGTGTCATCGCCTTGTCATGTCAACATAACCCTTTACTTCTTAAGGGTTATTCGGATCGACCGATCGAAGCCATGCGCGCAGGGCTACCAGCTCTGCCCACTGCTTTCGGCCAGTTTACTGTACGCCTCGTTCTGATAGACCAAAAAGTAATACATTTTGACTCCCGTTGCGGGGGCAATGGCGCGTGCCAGATCGTACCGAAGACTCGGCCATTTCTTTTGGGCCATTTCGACTATTTCCGAAGTCGCGGCTCTTGGAGAAGGAGGGCTCGCCGCTTCACGTCGGCGGCCGCGCGCTCGATATTCTGATCTTCCTCGCCGAGCGCCCCGGCGAAGTCATCGACAAGAGAGAGCTGGTCAAGCGCATCTGGGCCGACGTCAATGTCGACGAGGGCAGCCTGCGCTTCCACGTCGCGGCACTGCGCAAGGCGCTGGGCGATACCGGCAAGTCGGCCCGTTATGTCGTCAATGTGCCCGGCCGCGGCTACTGCTTTGTCGCCTCGCTCGCTCACGCGGCTCCGCCGGCCGCTCAGCCCGCCGTGAACATTGCACCTCCCCGTTCCCTTCCCTCGCCGCTCTCGAAAATGGTCGGACGGGAGGAGATCGTCGAGAAGATATCGAACGGGCTTTCGCTGCATCGCTTCATGACGGTGGTCGGCCCCGGCGGCATCGGCAAGACCGCCGTCGCCGTCACCGTCGGGCATCGCAGATCGGCGGATTTCGGCGGGCGCGTATTCTTCGTCGACTTCGGTCCACTGAGGGATGCCAGCCACATCGCGACCACCATCGCCTCCGCACTGGGACTGACCATCAGCGCGGAGGATCAGACGCCGGCCCTGCTGACATTTCTGAAGACCGGCCCAGCCCTGCTGATCTTCGACAGTTGCGAGCATGTGCTCGATGCGTTGGCGCCGCTCGTCGAGCGCATCGTTCGCGACGCACCGCAGCTTCGCGTTCTCGCTACCAGCCGCGAGTCGTTCCGGAGCGACGGCGAAAGGATTTTCCGCCTGTTCCCGCTGGATTGCCCGCCGGAGCGCGAGGACCTGGGTGTCGCCGAGGTCCTCGCTTACCCCGCGGCCCAGCTCTTCGTGGAGCGCATTGCGCAGAGTTCGGGTCCGTTCCAGCTCAGTGCGGAAGAAGCGCCGCTCGTCGCGAGCATTTGCCGGCGCCTCGACGGCATTGCGCTCGCGATCGAGCTCGCGGCCGGCCGTGTCAATGCGTACGGCATTGCCGGCACGGCGTCGCTGCTCGACAGCCGCTTCTCGTTGCAGTGGCGGGGTCGGCGCACCGCCGTGCCACGACACCAGACGCTCGCCGCGGCGCTCGACTGGAGCTACGATCTGCTACCTCCCGCCGAGAGTGCCACGCTGCGACGCCTTTCGGTCTTTGCCGGGCCCTTCGCGCCAGAGGCGGCTGCCGCGGTGGCCGCCGGCGACGGCCTCGGCGCGTCCGAAACGCTGGAGGCGATCGACAGCCTCGTTACCAAATCGCTGATCTCGCCATCCGGCTCGCGAACGCTGCGCTATCGCCTGCTCGACACCACACGCACCTATGCGCATGGAAAGCTGAACGAGCTCGGTGAGACCAGTCAGTTCGCGCGCCGTCATGCAGAGCATTTTCGCGACTTCTTCGAGCGCGCGGAGGCCGATACATCGACGCCGCTGCCGGAATGGCTGAGTATCTATGGCGCGGAGCTGGACAATGTGCGCGCCGCATTGAACTGGGCCTTCGGGCCCGACGGTGACGCCGCACTCGGGATCGCGCTGACGGCGGCTGCCGTCACGCTGTGGGTCCGCCTGTCCCTGTTCGCCGAATGCCGCGAGCGCGCCAAGACGGCGCTCACCGCGCTCGGCGACAGCGGCGGCGACGATCGCATTCGCATGCAACTCCTGTCGGCGCTCGGCTGGTCGCTGATGTATGGCGAGGGCCGCGCCCGCGAGGCGCGTCCGATCCTCGAGACGACCCTGGAGCTGGCTGACAGGCTCGACGACAAGGACTTCCGGCTGCGCGCGCTCTGGGGCTTGTGCATCGACCAGTTCAACAACGGACAGTTCGGCAAGGCCCGTGCGCTCGCCGACCGGTTTGCGAATGCAGCGGCGAACTCGTCGGACAGGACCGATCTCATGCTGGGCGACCGGCTGATGGCGGTGGCGCTGCACTATCTCGGCGATCAGAACGACGCACGGCTGCGCATCGAGCGCGTGAACGCGTCGCTGCATGTGCTGGCGGAGAAGCCGAAGATCTTCCCGCTCGACCTCAGGATATCGACGCAATATTTCCGGGCCCGCATCCTGTGGCTTCAGGGCCTCGCCGATCAGGCCCAGGCGCTCGCCGCCCGAAACATCGAGGAAGGTCGCGCCAACGGCCACGCGCTGACTTTCTGCAGCGTGCTGGGGCAAGCCGCCTGCCCGATCGCCTTCTGGTCCGGCGATTTCGAGGCCGCGGAGCGCCACGGCGCCGAGCTGCTCGAACACACCGAGCGCCACGCCATCCGGCTGTGGGGCCTGTGGGCACGGGCCTTCAACGCGGCGGTCGTCGTAAAGCGTGGTGACGTCGCGACCGGCCTGCCGCTGCTGCGCGAAGAGCTCAATCGCGCCGGCGATGCGCGTTTCCTGCCGCGCTTTCTTCCGCTGCTCGGTGAACTCGCCGCATGTTCCGGCGAGGCCCACCAGGTCGACCGTGGCCTCGACGTGATCGAGGACGTCCTGACCCGCTGCAACGACCGGCAGGAGCTGTGGTATCTGCCGGAACTGACGCGCATCAAGGGCGAGTTGTTGCTCAAGAGCCCGCGGCATGCGGGGGACGCCGAGGCGCGCTTTCGCGAGGCCATGGACATTGCCAACCAGCAGGGCGCGCGGTTCTGGGAGCTGCGCGGTGCGATCAGCCTCGCGCGGTTCATGATCGGAGCCGGCCAGAATGCAGAGGCCCTGGCAATTCTCGAACGTGCATGCGGGGCGTTCAGCGAGGGCGCCGGCATCGCCGATATCCGCAGCGCGCGCGATTTAATCGCGCAACTCCGGACTTGACGAGGCCGGCCGAAGGCCTTCGGCTTTCGCACCGCGCCGCGCGCTTCATCCTGCCCGCGGAATGAATCCGGGCACGCCGGTCTCGACAACGGTGTTGAAGCGGACATTCGTCGTGATGTGGTCCCGCATCTCCCGCATGGCGTCTGCAGGCAGCGTCGAAATATCGAAGTTTTCCTCGATACGCCGAGGATTGGTCGAGGTCGTCAGGAAAGCCGTGCCGCGCTGGACGGCCCAGGCCAGGGCGACCTGAGCCGGCGTCTTGCGCAGGCGCTCCGCGATGGCGGTGATCACGGGATCAGCGAGGAGGTTCGGCTTCATGGCGTGTCCCAGCGCGGCAAACGCCTGCAGGACAATTCCGTGCTCCCGACAGAAGTCGAGCAGCTCCCATTCGGGCAGGTACGGATGCGATTCGACCTGCACCATGGCAGGCCTGATCCGCGCGACCTCGACGATCTCGCGCAACTTCTCCAAGGTGATGTCCGACAGCCCGATCGACTTGCAGTGCCCCTCGTCGACGAGGCGCTCCAGCGCCCCCCATGTCTCCGCCAGCGTCACGCCTGAATCGTAGATGACATGGCCGCTCGCATCCCTCGGGTCCTGCTCGTCGCCGGGTTGAAAGGCGAAGGGGGTATGGATGATGTAGCAGTCGATCTCGTCGAGTTGCAGCCGTCTGCGACTGGCGTCGAAGGCAGGCCTGACCCGCTCCGGCCGATGATTGGTGTTCCATAGCTTCGTCGTAACGAACAGGTCCTGGCGCCGAAGCGTGCCCGCCTTGAACGCATCCTGCATCGCCTCGCCGACGGCCGCTTCGTTGCGATAGCGCTCGGCACAATCGAGATGTCGAAATCCGGCTTCCAATGCAGCCCTGGTCGCCTGCCGGGTCACGTGCGGATCGGGAATGAGCGTGCCAAATCCGACTGCGGGAATCGTCACGGCCTCATGCGTGGGAATTCTCGTGTAACGAAGTGAATCGGAGGTCGTCATGGTAATACTCCTTGTTGACTGCTGGCCGCGCGATGCGGACCAAGCGATCGAGGTTGCGGACACTTTTTCACGACTCTCCGGCGTTAGCCGACGGGACGCGGCCTACGAAGAAAGAACACCAGCGGGATCACGACGAGCATGGCGAACATCAGGATCTCGAACTGATCGATGACCGCGACCGTGGCCGCCTGGCGCGTGACCATGCCGTTGAGGGCGGCAAGGCCTGGCTTCCCGATCGGGCCCGTGACATTCGCCGCGACACGATAAGGCGTGAGATGCTTGGCGAGCGCGATATGCACGGCCTGAGTGTTGGCATAGAAGAACAGCTGGACCACCGCGATGCCGATGGTGCTGCCGTAAAGGCGCGACAGGTTGATCAGCGCACTGCCTTCAGGGCGAAGCTTCGGATCGAGCGTTCCGAACGCGGCCCTCACCAGCGCCGGCAACAACATGCCGAGACCTGCGCCCTGGAGGAAACCTGCTTCGACGACCGGCCGCCAATCCATCGCCGGCGAATAGCCGAGCATCAGCCAGTTGGCATAGACCACCAGCGCCATTCCACCCATGAGGAACGGCCGGCAGTCGACCTGTCCCGGAACCAGGCTCGTCAGCACGAGCGCTCCCACCAGCGCCACGCCGCGTGGAATGCTCATGTAGCCGGTGGTGTCGACAGGGTAGTTGAGCAACTCCTCCAGCATCGGGGACGTCAATGCCAATGTCGGCAGCAGGACGAAGCCGAGCGCAAAGGAGATCACCGTCGAGAGGACGAGATTGCGATCCCTGAACAGCGCCGTGCGGAGAAAATGTTCCTTCTTCGTCAGAACGTGCACGATGAAGAGATAGAATCCCAGGACCGAGGCGATCGCTTCAACCCAGATCTCCGTCGAGGCGAACCATTCGAGGCGCTCGCCGCGATCCAGCAGCATCTGCAGCCCGATCATGCCGGCGGAGAAGGTCGTCAGGCCGAAGACGTCGAAGGGCTGGCTCCGCTCTGCCCGCTTCTCGCCCAGCAACAGCGCCATCGTCAAGGCGATGAAGGCCGTCATGGGCAGGCTGACATAGAAGATCGACGGCCAGCCGTAATATTCGCTGAGCCAGCCACCAAGAGCGGGGCCGGTGCTGATGCCGAGCAGCGAGCAGACCGTCAATGCCAGGCCCATGCGCGCTTGTCGCGCCGCCGGCGTCGCCTCGAGCAGAACCGCCAATGAGAGCGGCGCAAGTGGTCCGCTCGCCGCGCCCTGGAGAATCCGCGCCAGCACGAACTGGATCGACGTCGTCGCCAGCGTGTCGAGGACAAGACCAAGCGTGAAGACGGCAAGGGCTGTCTGATAGACCGCCTTGCGGCCATAGCGTCCCGCGAGCCATTGCGTGATCGACATGGTCACGGCGCTTGCAGCGATATACGAGGAGAACACCCAGCCGACCTCGTCATTGGCCATCGAGAGCGTGGCCTGGATGTGCGGCAGCGCGGCGTTCGGTATCGAAATGTTGACGGCCTGCATGTAGGTCGCCATCAAGGCGGCCGCCGAGATTGCATGATGACCGCCGGTCGCGGTCGATGGGAGGGGCGTACTCATTTGACCTCCGTCGCAAGCGCAGGCTCGAGCAGATGCAGCCAGTTGCGACGATGGCCGGTGTCGACCCGCGCCGTCACGCTGATGCCGGAGAACAGCGGCCGGGTCGAATCGGGATCGTCGAGCTCGAGGCGCACCGGCAGCCGCTGCACGACCTTGACCCAATTCCCGGTCGCATTCTCCGGTGGCAGGATCGAGAAGTCCGACCCGGTGCCGGGACTCATGCTGACGATATGCGCCTTGAATTTTCGATCCGGATAGGCGTCGACGTCGATCGTCGCCTCCTGGCCCGGCCGCATGTGGGTCAGGCCCGTCTCACGAAAATTCGCCTCGATCCAGACGTCCCGGCTCGACATCAGTGAGAACGTGGGCGCGCCTGCGTTGACGAAACCGCCTATTTGCAGATCGTCGACCTTGGTCACGATACCGTCGTCGGGTGCCCTCACCGTGGCGTAGGAGAGATCGAGCCGCGCGCGATCGAGCTGCGCCCTGGCCGCGCGGACTATCGGATGACGGTCGACATCGATGTCGGGGTCGCCGTTGAGCGCGACGACCGTATTGGCGATCTGCTGTTCGATCGATGTCATCCGATGGCGCGCGACCTTGAGATCGGTCTCGGCCCGCTCGTAGACCGCGCGCGGCGTGAAGTCGGAGGCGACCAGCATCCTCTTGCGGTCGAACTCGCGCTCGTCGAAAGAGGCCGAGTCCATCGCCGATTGCAGCTCCGCCTGCTGCTGGCGGTAGGTCGCCTTGAGGGAGTCGATCTGGAGCCGCGCGCTGCCGAGCCGGGCCTCGGCCTGATCGACGGCGATCTGGTAGGGCTCCGGGTCAATTCGAAACAGGACCTGGCCCTGCCGGACACGCTCATTGTCGCGCACGGCGATCTCGACCGCCTGACCGGACACCCGCGCGTTGATGGTGACTTTCGCGGCGCGCACGAACGCATCGTCGGTCGAGACGTATTGTTCCTGCGCCAGATACATGAAGGCGCCGAACACGGCAGCCGCGGCGGGCACCACGAGCATCAGGGGCCGGCGCAGTCGCCTGGCAAGATCCGCTCCGAACAACGGCGCCGCCACCTCGCTCCCGCGGAAGCTGCGATCGCCAAGCCAGCCGGCGATTGGCGCAAAGTTCAAACCCATCGTCCTCGTCCTCATCTCATTTACTAACGTTCGTTACAAATATTGTACCCCGACGCGGCGATCAAGCCGCGCGGCCATTGATTTTTATAACGATCCATACAAATATACGTGTGGAACATGGCAACCAGGTTCGAACGACATGGCACGGAAAAAGAGCGAGACGGGACCGGCGCGCCGGGGACGGCCACCCGCCTACGACACTGAGACGGCCCTCAAGCGGGCGACAGAAACGTTCTGGAGGACGGGCTATTCCGGCACGTCCCTGGACAAGGTCGCGGCCGCGACCGGCATGAGCCCACCGAGCCTCTACGCGGTGTTCGGCAACAAGCACGCGCTCTATCTCGAGGCGTTGGCGCGCTATTGGGAGATCAGCCTCGCGGCAACGCGTGAGGCTCTCGCAGGGGACCATCCCTTGGACGAAGCGCTGATGCTGGCCTATGACGCGGCGCTGTCGATCTACTTTTCCGGCAAGGGATCAGCGCGCGGCTGCTTCGTGGTCGGTACCGCGGTGACCGAAGTCGCCGAGGATGCGGCGATCCGGAGCAGCGTTGCGACGGGACTGCGGGCGATCGATGCCGATTTCGAGGCCCGCTTCCGCCTGGCGCAAGACAAGGGCGAGCTGGATCGCGAGGCCGATCCGGCTCCACTTGCGATCCTTGCCGCCGCCACGATGCAGACGATCGCCATCCGCGCCCGCGCCGGCGCGCGCCGCGCCGATCTGAGGGAGATTGCCCGCAAGGCGGTGACTGTGATCTGCCGACGCCAACCAGAGGCGCATTGAGCCGCGAGGAATTCTCGTGATCGTACGATGAGGGGAGTTCGCACATTTGCACTCCTCGTCAAAAGGCCCTCGGCGGCCTTACGCGACAATCCGCTTAGCCTCCCACGGCGGCCGCACGCCGCGGCAGCTTCCAGTCGGGCCGGATGAAGTGGCAGGTGTAGCCATCGGGATAGCGCTCGAGATAATCCTGATGCTCGGGCTCGGCTTCCCAGAACTCCGCTGCGGGCGCAACCTCGGTCACCACCTTGCCGGGCCAGAGACCGGACGCCTCGACATCGGCGATGGTGTCTTCGGCAATCCGCTTCTGCTCGTCACTGGTATAGAAGATCGCCGAGCGGTAGCTCGTGCCCAGATCATTGCCCTGGCGATTGAGCGTGGTCGGATCGTGGATCTGGAAGAAGAACTCCAGCATGGTCCGGAAGCTCGTCTTGGCGGGATTGAAGATGATCTCGATCGCCTCGGCGTGGCCCTCGTGATTGCGATAGGTGGCGTTCTTCACATGCCCGCCAGTGTAACCGACACGGGTGGAGATCACCCCCGGTTGCCTGCGGATCAGATCCTGCATGCCCCAGAAGCAGCCTCCGGCCAAAACTGCGCGCTCTGTCGTCATCTGATGCTCCATTGGTTTCGTCGAGATAGTCAGCGCTTGTCCGCTGCCGGATGCAAGCGCGGGTCATCGTGGTCGTCGTGATATTCGAGGCCCAGCGGCCCGATGGCGGAGACCTGTGTGACGTATTCGCCGGACTTCGCCCAGTGAAAATGCCAGGTCTCGCCGGGCAGCACGATGACGCTGCCCGGCGGATAGGCTTTCACCTGGTCGTCATCAAAACGCTCGCCGAGGCCGATGTAGAACACACCCGACATGACCGTGTAGATGCGATCTTCCGGATGCTTGTGCGGCATCAGTTTTGTGCCCCCGGGCACCTTCACCCGGACCACGTAAGGTCCGGGTTCGCTGGGATGGCCGACCATCACGGCCAGCCGCGCGCCCGGCGGGAACGCAGGGAACGGTTGCCAAGCGATGTCCTCGGGCAAGATCGCCCGGAACCTGTCTTCATCCGGCTGATGCTGGCGACGCAAATCTTGACGAGGCGGATCTTGGCGAGACAGATCTTGGCGAGGCATGGCACCGCTCCCTGTGTTGGATCAGGTCAATTTGGCGTCGAGCGTGATCGCGGCGTTGAGCACCTTCGACACCGGACAGTTCTTCTCGGCCTCGCCGGCGATCTTGGCGAAACCTGCGTCGTCAAGGTTCGGCACCTTGGCGCGAAGCGTCAGTGCCGACTTGCTGATCTTGAAGCCTTTGCCTTCCGGCTCGAGCGTGATGGCGGCTTCCGTCGACAGCTCGTCCGGCGTGAAGCCGGCGAGCTGAAGGCCGAAGGCCAGTGCCATGGTAAAGCAACCGGCATGGGCCGCGGCGATCAACTCCTCGGGATTGGTGCCCTTCTCGTTCTCGAAGCGGGTCTTGAACGAATAGGGTGTGCCGGCGAGCACGCCGGATTCGCTCGAAAGATGGCCGGTGCCGTCGCGACCGGTGCCCTTCCAGACTGCTGTTGCCTTGCGGATCATCTCAATTCTCCTTGCTGGTTTTCAGGTTGGTTTTTAGCACCGGCGCTCGGTAGCGGAGGAAAGCGACATTGGCACGACCGCCTGTCACCCCTCCAACCGGCCGAACGCCACGGCGGTTCCGTTAGCCGCTGATTTGACCCACATGGAAGCCAAGCCGGTTCTCGACGTCGCCAGCGCGGTGGAAACCGCGCGCCATCAGCGCCTCGATGCGGGTCTGGCTGGCGGGACGGCCGAGCGCGGCCAGGAACGCGTCCCACTCCGGCTTGATCTCGTCATCCGGCGGCAGGCTCGCAACATCGACAAGACGCTTGGTCTCGGCGATGGCCTCCTTGTCGAACGACGCGATGCGCATGGCGAGCGCCTCGACGAAGCCGTCGAGCTCCGCATCCGGCAGCGAACGATTCACGTAGCCGTAACGCTCGGCGAGATCGCCGTGGATGTCGTCGGCACCGAGCAACACTTCGAGCGCACGGCCTCGGCCCATCAGCCGCGGCAACCGGGCCATCGGTCCGCCGCCGGGCACGAGTCCCGCGCCGACCTCCCATTGCGACAGGATCGCCTTCTCGCGGCTGGCAAAGCGCATGTCGCTCGCCAGCGCGAGCTCGCTGCCGACCCCGGTCGCACGGCCCCGGATCGAGGCAATGGAGACGACCGGCGCGCGGCTGAGGCGCACCAGCATGTCGGGCAGCGCCTGCAGGCCGGTCGGCCCGGGTGGAACGCGAAGCGAGTCCTCAAGCGGCGCCAGGAAGTCGTAATGCGTGATGAAGAAGCCTTCAACGGCGCTGTCGAATACGACCACTTTCACGTCCGGATCGGTCTCAATCGCGGTGATGATCTCGTTGAGCAGCGGAAGGTGCTTTGGACCGAAGATGTTCACCGGCGGCATGTCGAAGGTGACGCGCCAGTATGTCGGCAGGCGCYGCTCCAGGCGAATGTCTTCGGTGGTGAATATCTGTACGGGGCGGTTCATTGTTGGCACTCCTGATATTTGTGTTCGGAAAAGGGACGAACGGCAGCGCGCGTCCCCTGCTCGGTTCAGATCGACTGGCGCAGCGGGCGGAACGCGGTGCGCATTTCCGCAGAGAACAGCGCGGGCTGCTCCCAGGCTGCGAAGTGGCCGCCCTTGTCGAGCCGGTTGTAGTRCATCAGCTTCGGATAGGCCTTCTCGGCCCAGCTGCGCGGCGCGGCATAGATCTCGTCAGGGAACACGCTGAYGGCGACCGGGATCTTGATGTGCTTGGGCGCGAAGAACACCAGCTTGTTCTCCCAGTAGAGCCGCGCCGACGACACCGCGGTGTTAGTGAGCCAATAGAGCGTGATGTTGTCGATCACGTCGTCCCGCGACAGGCCTTCGGTCTTGCCGTCGAACACCCGCGCGATCATCGCAGCACTACGTGCGTCGTGATCGAGCATCCAGGACGCAAGGCCGGTCGGCGAGTCGACGAGGCCATAGAGCGTCTGCGGCCGGTTCGACATCTCGATCGCGTAACCGAGGCCATACTTGTAGAAATCGTCGAGCTGGTCGTAGGCAATGCGCTCGTCGGCCGAGAGGTTTGACGGCCGCGTCCCGCCGGGCTGAAGCGCCTTGGCGATGTCGTCGGGAACGGTGGCGGGCATGTTGGTGTGAATGCCGAGCAGCTCCGGCGGCGCGATCACCGCCATCTGCTCCGTGACGGCATTGCCCCAATCGCCGCCCTGCGCCACGTAGCGGTTGTAGCCGAGGCGCTTCATCAGCACGATCCAGGCACGCGCGATGCGCTGGGGATCCCAGCCGAGCTCCGTCGGCTTGCCGGAGAAGCCGTGGCCCGGAAGCGAGGGGATCACCAGGTCGAATGCATCCGCGGCCTTCGCGCCATGCGCGGTGGGGTCGGTGAGCGGGCCGACGATCTTCATCTGCTCGATGATCGAGCCCGGCCAGCCATGCGTGACGACCATCGGCAGTGCGTTCTCGTGGCGGGAGCGGATGTGAATGAAGTGGATGTCGACGCCGTCGATCTCGGTGACGAATTGCGGCAAGGCGTTCAGCCGCGCTTCCATCTTGCGCCAGTCGTAGTCGTTCTGCCAGTACCGCACGAGCTGCTGGAGCGTCGTGAGCTGCACGCCCTGCGATTGGTCGGCGACGATCTCGCGATCGGGCCAGCGTGTCGCTGCGAGGCGGCGGCGGAGGTCAAGCAGATCTTCCTCGGGCACGCTGACGCGGAACGGCCGGATGGCGCCGCTTGCAGCGGCCTTTGCCGGACGCAGCGGCAGCAGGCTCGCCACGCTGGCGGCGACCGCGGTCATTGCGGCCTGGCTCAGCAATTGACGGCGGTCGGGATTGAGAATGTCGGCTCGTGCTTGCGTTGTCATGGCAGATCTCCCTTGCTTTGGCCGGTGACGCCAACCGAATTCGAAATCGACGCGTC
This sequence comes from Bradyrhizobium sp. 2TAF36, assembly GCF_052114925.1. Taxonomy (NCBI): domain Bacteria; kingdom Pseudomonadati; phylum Pseudomonadota; class Alphaproteobacteria; order Hyphomicrobiales; family Nitrobacteraceae; genus Bradyrhizobium; species Bradyrhizobium sp. 2TAF36. The sequence goes on from NZ_JBFRFR010000057.1 coordinate 21,230, forward strand.
GTTTCGTCGTGAAGAGAGATTGGCGCAGGTCCTGGCAATTAGCTCGTTATCGGTTGTTAGGCCGCGTTAGCCGTTGCGAGTCCGCGGGATGCAGGAGAGCGAGCGACGATGACGATGCGCGCGATGCAGAAGCAACTCGGCGCGCGACGAGTTCAATCGGCGCGCGCCCTGTCTGTGAATTCAGGCGATGAGTTCATTACAACTCAGGAGGGCAGCGGTTGACCGGCCTGCTCGCGGACGATGTAGTCGGCGTACCAATCCGCCCAGTTCTCGTCGTGTCCGCCGATGCGCTTCTCGTGCTCACCATGCGCGACAGCGGCACGTCGCAGGGTTGCGGCCAGATCGGCCGCTGAGGCAAACGTCGTGCCATCACCCGCGATGCGTCCAGGCAGTCGCGTCGTGACCTCCTGGAACAGCCAGCCATTACCGTCGGGATCGCTGAACGAGGCAAACGAGCTGTAGCTGCCGCGCTTCGGGTCAGCACCGCTGACCCGGACGCTGCCGAACAGATACGGCTCGTCCGGACCGGTGTGAACGTCGCCCGCACCATGGAATGGTGCGCTCACCGCGATGCCGCGGTCGAGCAGTTCCTGTCGCGCCGCGGCCAGATCGGAAACGATCAGGTACAGCCCGCGCGCCGAACCGGGCGCTGCCGGTGTGACGTTGTTGCCGAAGATCACAGAACAGGCCGAACCCGGCGGCGTGAACTGGATCACGCGCCATTCGTCACCTGAGGCAAAATCGGCGTCCAATCGCCAGCCGAGGCGCGCGTAGAACGCCTTGGCGCGGTCGACATCCGACACGGGGATGACGACGATCTCGAGCTTCAGGTCAACGCCATGCGATGTCGAAGACGTGTTCGGGGACCCGGCCTCGGCGTCGCGGTCGATTTCGGTGGTGGCCATGTCGAACTCCCTGAGTTGAAATTGAAGCGAGCTTCAAGCGGCAGTGGGCATCACGATCGTCACGCGTGTGCCGCCCTGGCTCGCTTCGCCCTGCAACCGCGCGTCGATACTGCGTGCGAGCCCTTCAAGGATGCGGCTGCCGGTGCCCTGAAGCGGACCGGTCGCACCGATGCCGTTGTCAGCCACCGTGCAGAACCAGGCGCCGTCGCGGTTGGCCATTTCGATGCGGATCAGCGCATCGTTCTTGTTCGGGAAGGCATGTTTGGCGGCATTCGTGACCAGCTCCGTCAGCATCAACGCCAGCCGATGACACTGCGATGCCGGCAGCGCCCCGCTCTCGATCGCGGCCTCGCAGCGGATGCCGGCCGGTTCCAGCACTGCCTCGGAGAGCGCCTCGCACAGGTTTTCGAAGAAGGCCTCGACGGAGACGGCGGTCAGACTGTCGCTGTCGGACAAAAGCTGATAGAGCCTGCCGAACGCGACGATGCGCTGCTCGAACCGGTCCACCGCGCCCGACATATCCCTGGTACCCGGCCGCGAGAAGTCGCGGCGGACTGACGCACCCAGCAGCGTCAGCGTGTTCTTCATCCGATGGTGGGATTCCCGCAGCACCAGTTCCCAGTCACGCGACTGATCATCAAGGCTGGCAATGTGCTGAGAACGAACGAAATGGTCGCTCGTCTCCAAGCCGATAGCGGACATGATAGCCTCCCCGTTGGATCTAGGACCTAATTCGAAGCGTATACTGGATGCACCGCGCGCGTTTTGCTCGTTAGACGTTGCAAGATTTTGTTATGATCGGCGGCACAAGTTGGCGGCCAGACCGTCCTCTCGACGGTCAAGCACGCTGACGGGTCGTCCCGATCGCTTCCCAAGCCGCTCGCGTTTAAGCGAAATTTGTCACGCATCATCCCGGTGCGGCCGAATGACTTGCCGCGCGATTTCGCCACTTTCGACCAGTTTACTCATAACCTCGTTCTGCTAGATCAGGATGCGGACAACAGCCCCTTCACTGGATTCATTGGCGCGTGGTGGACACTAACGACCAGGATGCGGCGATTTCCTTCGGGCCATTCCGGCTGTACGCAAGGTCGCGCCTGCTCGAGAAGGACGGCGCTCCGCTTCACCTCGGCGGCCGCGCACTCGACATCCTCATTTTTCTCGTCGAGCGCGCCGGCGAGGTCATCGACAAGCGTGAGTTGATCARGCGCGTCTGGGCCGACGTGACGGTCGATGAAGGCAGCCTGCGCTTCCACATCACGACGCTACGCAAGGCCTTGGGGGATGCCGGTGAAGGCTCCCGCTATGTCGTCAATGTGCCCGGCCGTGGCTATTGCTTCGCGGGCCCGCTGGTCCGGTCCGAATCGCCGGAGACGCGGACAAGCCCGGCCGTCCCGTCGCCTCACATACTCCCGCCGCCGCTTGCCAGGATGATCGGACGAGACGACGCGGTCGAGCGGATTTCCACCGAGCTTGCGCAGCATCGCTTCGTGACAATTGTCGGCCCCGGCGGGATTGGCAAGACTTCCGTCGCGCTCGCCGTCGCGCATCGCGAACTCCAGGCCTTCGACGGTCAGGTCAACTTCGTTGATTTCGGCGCGCTGACGGATGCCAGGCTCGTTCCAAGCACCATCGCCGCCACGCTCGGCCTGACCGTCAATTCCGAGGACCCGATGCCGGGCCTGCTGACGGTGCTGCGCAACCGTCGGATGCTGCTGATCTTCGACAGCTGTGAGCACATCATCGACGAGCTCGCGCCCTTGGCCGAGCACATCGTCCAGGAGGCGCCCGAGCTGCACATTCTCGCCACCAGCCGCGAATCCTTTCGCACCGAAGGCGAACGCGTCCACCGGTTGTTTCCGCTGGACTGCCCGCCCCAGCGCGACGGGCTCGGCATCGCCGAGATCCTTGCCTATCCCGCAAGCCAGCTCTTCGTGGAACGCATTGCCGAGAGCCTGGGCGAATTCCAACTGAGCGAGGAGGATGCACCGCTTGTCGCCGAGATCTGCCGGCGACTGGACGGCATCGCGCTCGCGATCGAGCTCGCCGCCGGACGCGTGAACGCCTATGGCATTGCCGGAACCGCCTCGCTGCTCGACAGCCGCTTCGCGCTGCTGTGGCGGGGACGCCGTACCGCGATCCCGCGGCACCAGACCCTGAGCGCGGCGCTCGCCTGGAGCTATGATCTGTTGCCGGCGGCCGAAAGCGCGACGCTGCGCGGTTTGTCGGTGTTCGTCGGGCCATTCACGATGGAGGCCGCGCTCGCCGTTGCGTCCAGCCAGGGCATCAGCGAGCCCGAGGCGGTCGAGGCGATCTCGAACCTGCTCTCCAAATCGCTGATCGCAACCTCACCTGCGGAGCGGCGGCTGCGCTATCGTCTGCTCGACACCACCCGCGCCTTCGCCGGCGCGAAGCTCGTCGAGAACGGCGAAGCGCCCCGTGTCGCGCGCGCTCACGCCGAATATTTCCGCGACTTCCTGCGCGACATCGCGCTCAAATCCACGGGCATGCAGACCGCGGGCGGCTTCCTTCCCTATGCCGACCATTTGCCCAATGTCAGGGCCGCGCTGGCCTGGAGCTTTTCGGATAACGCCGACCGGACGATCGGCGTGGATCTGGCGGCTTCGGCGGCCCAGTTTTTCCTCGAACTGACATTGCTGACGGAGTGCTATCGCTGGACGAAGCAGGCGCTTGTCTCTCTCGATACGAATTCGATCGACCGCCGCCAGGAGATGACGTTGCAGGCCGCGCTCGGCGTCTCCGTGATGTTCACGCAGGGCAATACCGAAGCGGTCCGGTCGACGTTCACACGAAGTCTTCAGCTTGCGCGGGATCTCGAGGATCTGCACTGGCAGCTCTGGCTGCTGCGCGGATTGCACATCTACCTGACCAGGGTCGGGGATTTTCACGGCGCGCTCGGCACCGGCGAGCAGGGCGAGAGCGTTGCGCGCAAGCTGAATGATCCGGCCGCCGCGCTGAACGTGGAATGGATGCTGGGCGTCGCGCACCATCTGATCGGCAATCAGGACAAGGCCGTGCAGTTCTGCGAGAGCGCGATGGTGCACAATCCCGGCTCGCAGCGGCTGAACATCGGGCACCTCGGTTATGACGACCGCATCGTCGCGCTGGTCGCGCTGGCGCGCGGGCTCTGGCTCACCGGCCGGCCCGATCGCGCGATCGAGGCGGCGAGATACACCGTTCGCGAGGCGGAACTGCTCGAACAACCCCTCACCCTCGGCATCTCCCTGATCTGGACGATCTACGTGTTCCTCTGGGTCGGCGACTGGGCCAATGCCGAAATCCTGATCGAGCGGCTGATCGACCATTCGGCGCGGCACTTCCTTGGTCCCTATCACGCCGTCGGCATCGGCCAGAAGGGCGAGCTCATGCTTCGCCGCGGCGACATCGCCGGCGGGATCGAGCATCTTCGCCGCAGCCAGGCCACGCTGTACGCGACGCGGCACCGGATCATGACGACGGTGTTTGCGACGGCGCTGGCGGAGGGCCTCGTCGCGGAGAACCAGCCGGACGAGGCCTTGCGCACGATCAATGAGGCCATTGCGCAGATTCCAGATCATGGCGAATCCTTCGACATGCCGGAGATGCTCCGGGTCAAGGGCGACATCCTCGTCCGGTCGGGAAACACCGCCGAGGCCGAGAGTTGCCTCCGGAAATCGCTCGATCTGTCGCGCCAGCAGTGCGCGCTCGGCTGGGAGCTGCGGGGGGCGATCAGCCTCGGCCGGGTCTGGCGCCAGGCCGGACAGGCGGGCGAAGCACGCGCTCTGCTCGCCCCGCTCGTCGCGCGATACCAGGAAGGCCTCCAGACCCGCGATCTCGTGGCCGCCAGGGAGCTCCTGAGCGCGCTGAATTGACAGTATCTTCAACGGGATACCGTCCAAGCACCTGCTCGCAAGTCCTAACAACTTCTAACACGCCAAGCCGCATCCGCCCCGCCATGGTGGTGGCACTTCACGGTGGATATGGCGGGATATGGCGCTTCTTGACGATGTAATTGATGCCAGCGGCGGTATGGCCCGCTGGAATAGCTTGACCCGATTCACGCTCCACCTTTCCGTCGGCGGCTCGTTGTTCTCCAGCGCCGGACATGCCAGCGAATTCAAGGACGTGACGGCGGAGGGCTCGATCCGCGCCCAGTCGGTCCGCTTCACCGGCATCACCGGGGGTGAACACTCCGGCTGCTTTCAGCCCGACGCGATCACGATCGAGAGCCTCGAGGGTGAGGTCCTGCGCACCTGGGATAACCCGAGCCCTGCATTTCCCGAGACCGGCTCTCCTGCGCTCGCGGACGAACTGCACCTCGTCTTCTTCTGCGGCGTTGCGATCTGGAATTATCTGACCAACCCATTTCTGCTCGCCCATCCCGACGTCGTCACGGAGGAGCTTCCGCCGTGGCGCGAAAACGCTGACACGTGGCGGCGGCTGCGCGCGCAGTTCCCGCCGAACCTGATCACGCTCGCGCCCGAGCAGATCTTCTACTTCGACGAGAACGCCCTGCAACGGCGGACGGATCACGATCTGTTCGGAAACAAGGTCGCACATTATTCCTGGGCCCATGACAGCTTCGGCGGCATCGTCGTGCCGACATTGCGGCGTGTGCAGACGCTGCGGCCTGATGGAAGCGTGATCGCCAGGCCCGTGCTGATGGACGTCGAGATCTTCGACGCCGTGTTCGAATAGCGGTGGCGACGCGCGAGAGCGGGAACCGTTCACTGCTCTCAACGCCTAACAATACATAACGAGCTAACACGCGGCCTTGGGTGCAACATTGGGCTCACGAGCAACGAACAGTGTTGTGCTCGAACGAGACCGAGGCCGGCGCACCTCCACCACGAGGGAATGCGTCATTGCAGCGAACGCACTCAAGGAGATCGTCATGAAGATTCTTATGGTTATCACCTCCCACGACCAGCTCGGCAACACCGGACGCAAGACCGGGTTCTGGCTCGAGGAGCTCGCCGCCCCCTACTACGTTTTCAAGGATTCCGGCGCGGAGATCACGCTGGCTTCGCCCAAGGGCGGTCGGCCGCCACTCGATCCCAAGAGCAACGAGCCCGAGTTCCGCACTGACCTGACGCTGCGCTTCGAGGCGGACGCTGCCGCTGAAGCCCAGCTCGACAAGACGGTGCGCCTCGACAGCGTCAAGCAGGAAGACTTCGACACGCTGTTCTATCCCGGCGGTCACGGCCCGATGTGGGACCTCGCCGAAGACAAGGACTCGGTCAAGCTGATCGAATCCTTCCTCGCCGCCGGCAAGACCATCGCGGTGGTGTGTCACTCGACCGGTGCGCTGCGCCACGTCAAGACCCCCGATGGCAAGCCTTTGGTCGAGGGCAAGGAAGTGACCGGCTTCACCAACGGCGAGGAAGAGGACGTGGGCCTGACCAATGTCGTGCCGTTCCTCGTGGAGGACGAGATGTTGAAGCTCGGCGCGGTCTTCTCGAAAACGGCGAACTGGGGCGTACACGTCGTCAGCGCGGGCCGGCTCATCACGGGACAGAATCCGCACTCCTCCGGCCCGGCTGCGCAGACGCTGCTCGCCGCCCTCGCCAAGAAGGCGAAGTCGGCCGCGTAAGTCAGGCTCGCATCGGAGCGGTGCTCATCAATGAGCACCGCCCCGGCACTGACCGGACACATCGAGGATGATGACGAAAGCTTTACGCCGGAGCTTACGAATGTGATCCGGCGAGCGGAAGCTGCTGCGCACAACAGCGATCAAGGTGGGAGCGTGCCGCTCAATCCCGTCAGAGCGGTTGCCGGCGCATGACGCGCCGSCACGTCTCGACGCGCCCACATCGGAGCGATGACATGAACATTCCAGCCACCCTCGCCCTCGCAGCCGCCCTCGCCTGCACCACCGTGCAGGCCTCGGCACAGGATCTGCGGTCGAGCCGACGCTCGATCAGCTATCACACGATCGATATCGGGGGTCTCAATATCTTCTACCGCGAGGCCGGGTCCGCCGACGCGCCGACCGTGCTGCTGCTCCATGGCTTCCCATCCTCGTCGCGGATGTGGGAATCCCTGCTGCCGCTGCTCGCCGACAAATATCACCTGATCGCGCCTGATTATCCCGGCTTCGGAAACAGCAGCGCGCCGCCGCCGTCCGATTTCACCTACACTTTTGACAACATCGCCGGCGTGATGGGCGAGCTGACGAACAAGCTCGGCCTGACCAACTACGTGCTGTTCATGCAGGACTATGGCGGTCCGGTCGGTTTCCGCATGGCGCTGGCGCATCCCGAGCGCGTCCGCGCCATCATGATCCAGAATGCCGTTTCGCACGAACAGGGACTGAGCCCGCTCTGGGAAGCGCGTCGCAGATACTGGGCTGATCCGGCGCATGAGCTCGAGGCGCTCAAGGCCAACTTCACATCCTTGGCCGCGACGCGCCAGCGGCACCTCGGGTCCAGCCCGCACCCCGAACGCTACGACCCTGACACCTGGACCGACGAATACGCGTTCCTGACGCGTCCCGGCGAGGCCGAGATCCAGACTACGCTGTTCCTCGATTATCGGACCAACGTCGCCTCCTATCCGAAATGGCAGGAGTGGCTGCGCAAGGCGCGGCCGCCGACGCTGGTGGTCTGGGGCAAGTACGATCCGTCCTTCGCCGTCGCCGGCGCTTCGGCCTATCGCGACGATGTGCCGGAGGCGGAGGTCCACATCCTCGAAGCCGGCCATTTCGCGCTCGACGAGGCGACCGACGAGATCGCCACGCTGGTTCGCGACTTCCTTGCGCGTCTGGATGGGCACAAGGGCTGACGGCGACTTGCACAATGCACCGACCACAGGAGGCACATATGACCGATAACATCAGCCACGAACGACGTCGTTTCGTCGGCAGGGCTGCGATGGCGCTTGCCGCGGCCCAGCTTGCGCTGAGCACGACGGCTACGGCGAAGCCGGCGAAGTCTGCCACCGTCGTCAAGCCCGGCGCCAACACCTCGTTCGCGTCCCTGAAACAGATCGACGCCGGCCTCCTCAACGTCGGCTATGCCGAGGCGGGTCCCGCGGATGGCCCGCCCGTGATCCTGCTGCATGGCTGGCCCTATGACATCTACGCCTTCGTCGATGTCGCACCGCTGCTCGCCGCGGCCGGCCGTCGCGTGATCGTGCCTTACCTGCGCGGCTACGGCAGCACGCGTTTCCTCTCCGACTCGACGATGCGGAACGGGCAGCCGGCGGCGATCGCGGCCGACATCGTCGCCCTGATGGACGCGCTCGGAATCGACAAGGCGACGATTGCCGGCTTCGACTGGGGTGCGCGCACCGCCAACATCATCGCTGCGCTCTGGCCGGAGCGGGTCAAGGCGATGGTCTCGGTGAGCGGCTACCTGATCGGGAGCCAGCAGGCCGGCAAGATGCCGCTGCCGCCGAAGGCCGAGCTGCAATGGTGGTATCAGTTCTATTTCGCGACCGAGCGCGGCCGCGAGGGTTACGACAAGTACCGCCACGATTTCTCGAAGCTGATCTGGCARCTCGCTTCGCCCCAATGGCATTTCGACGACGCCACCTTCGATCGCAGCGCGAAGGCGTTCGACAATCCGGACCATGTGGCGATCGTGATCCACAATTATCGCTGGCGGCTGGGCCTCGCCGAAGGCGAAGCGAAATACGCCGACGACGAGGCGAAATTGGCGCAGGCCCCCGTGATCGCCGTGCCCACCATCACCATGGAGGGTGACGCCAACGGGGCACCGCATCCGGAACCGTCCGCTTACGCGAAGAAATTCTCCGGGCGCTATTCGCACCGGACCATCAAGGGCGGTATCGGCCACAATCTGCCGCAAGAAGCGCCGAAGGCCTTTGCCGACGCGGTGCTGGACGTCATGGCCGAAGCCTAGGCGCCGGGCCTGCCAACGGCACTTAACAACGCTTAACGGGCGATCGTCTGCGCACGGGGGTATTTCTATTGGGGCGACACCACCGATGCGAGAGGAAACGGCCGGATGATTCCGCTGCTGGCGAATGCGATCGAAGCCCATGGCGGGCTCGATCGATGGAACGCCCACGAGCGACTCACCGCCACGATCGTGACGGGCGGCGACCTCTGGATATTGAAGGGCGTCGATCAGGACCAGGCGCCGCGCACGATGCGGATCGAGCTGCATCGTGAGCGCGCTTCCGTGGAGCCGTTCGGCAAGCCCGGCCAGCGCACCGACTTCAGCCCGGAGCGGATTGCCATCGTGGCCGCGGACGGCCGCATCGTCGCGGAGCGCAACAATCCGCGCGCCGCGTTCGCGCGGCACGATATGCGCACGCATTGGGATCCGCTGCATCGCGCCTATTTCAACGGCTATGCGCTCTGGACCTACATGACTGCGCCGTTCCTGCTGGCGGCGGACGGGTTCGAGGTCCGGGAGATCRCACCCTGGCGCGAGGGCGCGGAGGTCTGGCGCGGATTGCGGGCGACCTTCCCGGCCGTGATCGCAAGCCACAGCGCCGAGCAGGATTTTTATTTTGGCCCCGACATGCTGATCCGCCGGCATGATTACCGGGTCGAGATCGCCGGCAATTTTCCGGCAGCTCAGTACGTATCCGATCCCGTCACCGTCGACGGCTTCAAGCTCCCGAGCCGCCGGCGCATCTATCTGCGCGGCGACGATCTGATGCCGCTGCGTGACGAGCTGATGGTGTCGATCGATCTCGCGGATTTCCGGTTCGACTGAGCCTTGTCAGGCCGATGCCTCGTCCAGCACGAGCCGCGCGGCCTTCAAATCCGCCGTCTCGAATCCTTCCGAGAATCGGGCATAGGTTGCGGCGAGATCGTCGAGCGGATTCTTGATGCCCTGCCGAAGCCGAAGCGCCGCGAGCGACATCTCCGTCCGCAATCGCCAGGACAGCGCGCCCTGCTGCTCCGCTAGCGCGAGCGATGCGGCAAAGCTCGCTTCGGCGGCACCGAGATCACCGGTCCGCGCCTCGAGGTCGCCGCGCCGGCGCAGGAGCTCGGGCATGTCAAAACCTCCGCCGCCCTGCTCGACGCGGGCGATCGTCTCGTGCAGGACCTGCAGCCCTTCCGTCAACCGTCCCAGCGCCGCCAGTCCCTGCGACAGGTCTGCGGCGAAGGCGGATGCGTAGAGCTCGTAGCGATCCGCATGCAGGCGCGGCAGCGCGCTCCCCAGCAGATCGACACCGCCGGCCGGCTCACCGCGGGCGATCATGGTCTGCGCGCGAAAGCCGGTCGCGACGGCTTCGTACGGCGCGAGTCCGTGCAAATTCGCATGGGTCGCGAGGCGTCCCGTCATCGTCTCGACGGCGGCCCAGTCGCCGACCCAGCCGAACACCGAGGATGACCAGCACAGCGCAATGCAATGCATCACCACATCGCGCGGCGCGGCGGCGCCGACGAGCGGACGGACGCAATCGAGTGCGCGGTCGGGAAAGCCACGCAGCCACAGCACCCGTGCGAGCGGAATCTGCGGCGTGCGTGAATAGGCGAAATGCCCGGGCTCCGTCCCGCGCAGCGCGGCGTCGTCGCGCACGCCTGCATCGAGATGGGCCTGCGCCTCGGCCTGGTCGCCGGCGAGATGATAGGACACGCCGAGCAGCGCCTTGCTGCCTGCGATCCCCGCGGTGTCGCCGATCTGGCGGGCGATGCGCTCGGCCTGGAGTGCGGTCGGCACGAGGTGCCTGTAGTCGCCGGTGCGGCGATAGAACATGTTCAACCGCGACAGCAGCCTGAACGCATTGGCGTGATCGTCGAGCACTTCGGCGATCTCCAGCCCGCGCCGGAGTGCGGCCTCGGCCTGCTCGCTGTTGCGCTCCGTGAACATGAAGGCGTGGCCGAGCGTCGACTGCAGCTCGAGTTCCCATTTGCCGCCCTGGTTGGCATCGTCGAGCATCGCGAGCGCGCGGCCCGACCAGATGCGCGCCTCGTTCAGCAGATTGAGCTCGACGAACAGCCTTGCGGCGCTGCCGGCGAGCGGCACGCGCAAGGCGGCACCGTCGTGGTTGGCAAAACTCCATTCCAACGCCGCACGGGCATCTGCGAGCAGGCTCGCGCGCGCCTGCAGGCGCGAAGCCGGGTCGCCGCCCTGCTCGGCCATGCCGGCTTCGAGCGTGCGCTGAACATAGGCCGTGTGACGGCGCGCGGTCGCCGCCGCTTCGCCTGCGTCGACCAGCTTCTGCATGGCATAGGCGCGCGTGGCATCCAGCAGGCGATAGCGCCGCGATGCGCCATCGGGCTGCGCCGACACCAGCGACTTGGCCACGAGCTGCTCCAGCGCATCGACGACGCGATCGGCCGCGGCGCCCTCATCCGCGGCGACCGACATCGCGCCCTTGAGCGTGAAGGGGCCGGCGAAGATGGCGAGTCGCTGAAGCACTGTGCGTTCGCTCTCGCCGATCAGGCCAAAACTCCAGTCGAGCGTCGCGCCGAGCGTCTGCTGCCGTGGCGGCGCCGTTCGCCGTCCGCGCCATTCGAGCTTGAGCCTGGAGTCTAGCAGCGCGGCCATCTCCCGCAATCCGTAGACGCCGACGCGCACGGCGGCGAGCTCGATCGCGAGCGCGATGCCGTCGAGCTTGCCACAGATCTCGGCCAGGACCTCGGCATCCTCGTCCGTGATATCGCCGCGATGGCCTGCGGCCGCGGCACGATCGATGAACAGCTGCGCGGCCGGATAATCCAGCACTTCGCCGGCGCTGAGGCGCGCCCCTTGCGGCGGGCCGGCCAGCGGAACGAGTTCGAAGATCTGCTCGCCTTCCACCAGCAGCGACTCGCGGCTGGTGGCGAGAATCGCGATGCCCGGCGCCTCGCGATAGATGTTTTCGGCCAGACGAGCGACCTCGTCGATGACGTGCTCGCAACTGTCGAGGATGAGAAGCAGCCGCCGGCCGCGCAGAAAATTGACGATGCTGCCTGAGGGATCATCGTGATGAACGACGAGACCCAGAGCGGCGGCAACCGTGCTCGCGACCAGCGTGGCGTCCTTCAGTGGGCCGAATTCGAGGAAATGAACGTGCCCCTCGAACGCCTGCCACATGTCATGCGCGAGCGCGGTCGCAACCGTGGTCTTGCCGATGCCGCCCGGTCCTCGCAGCGTGACGAAGCGGTCGCTCAGCAGACGCGCCGACAACTCGGGCAGCACGTCGTCCCGACCGATCATCCGGTCCAGCCGGTGTGGCAAGGCTGCAGGCGGCGCCGTTCTTTAAGGTGCACGCGGCGCGAGTGCCGGAGCGGCGTTGCGCTCGCCACGTTGCACGGGCGYGACGAAGCAATAGCCGCGGCTCGGGACGTTGGTGATGTAGCGGGCCCCGTCCTTGCCGTCGCCAAGCACCTTGCGCAGCTCCGCGACATGGACGCGCAGGCTGATTTCCTCGACCGCGAGGCCGGACCACGCGTAGCTCAGAATCTCGTTCTTCGGCACCACTTCGCCGGCACGGCTGAGGAGCAGACGCAGAATGTCCATCGCGCGGCTGCCGAGCTTGACCGGCGCTCCGTCCCTCTCGAGCAACCGCGACCGCAGCGAAAACGGTCCGAACGAGACTGCGTCGAAATCAAGGCTCGCCCCGGCGCCATTGCCGGGCGAGCCATGTGCTGCCGGGGGTTCGGTCACTTCTGACTCATCTTGACGGCCATTTCATTCAAATGCGCGGCGACTATACCCGCCGTCGATGCGCGGTCCAGCAAGGCGCCGAGCCGGCCTCATACCGGCACATCGATCGCAGCGCGATGTTCTGCAATGTCCTCACACCGCACCGATCTGCGCAAATAATTGAAAAGCTGGACAAAATCAAACGTCCTGCGGCGGGCTGTCACACTTCATGTGCTCGCACAAAATCTAACACCTCCTAATCATCACTAACGGGCTTCTTGCCTGGCTCACGCCTATCCTCTGATCGTGGAAAGCACTGAGAGTTGGCTGATCGCTGCAAGCGGCGACGAGGCCAGGAGAGGACGAGCGATGTTCAATGACTTGCAAGCAGCGCATGCCTGGATCGAAYTTCCCGCCAGCCGGTGTGATCGCGAGGCTTCGCACGGGATGCGTGCAATCGCGCAGGAAAGCGGATGGCGCAAGATCGATCGCGGCCTGGACGCGGACATCACGATTTCGCGATGGGAAGACTCGCGGGCCATCTCGTCGCACGAAGCGACGACGCCGGCGGACCGCTATTTCGTCGCCATCGCGCTGAAGACCGCTCGGGTAAAGCTGACGCGGGACCGTCAGATCATCTTCGACGGCACCATGCCCGCGGGCACGCTGTACGTCAGTGCGCCATCGAAGCTTCTCGGCGTGCAATTCCATTCGCCCTGCGCTTTCCTGCACTTCCACATCTCCACCGATCATTTTTCGGCGGCGCGGCCGGCGACCGAGGGCCTCAACGACCTCGTCCTGCTGCGCGACCCGCTCGCAGCCGAGCTCGCCAAGGCACTGACCGAGCATGGCGATACCGCGGACCAGCAATTCGCGCGCTGCATCGGCGAGACCCTTGCGATGCATCTGACCCGGCTCGAGCTGCCACGCTCAAAAGTCAATGCCTTGCCGAAATGGCGGCTACGGCGCGTCGAGCAATATATCGCCGATCACTTTGATCGCTGCATCAGTCTGTCTGAGCTCGCCAATGTCGCGGGCCTCTCGAGGATGCATTTCGCGGCACAGTTCCGCGCCGCGACCGGCTACCGTCCGCGCGAATATCTGCTCAATCATCGCGTCGAGCATGCGAAGACCTTGCTCACGACGACCGAGCGGCCGCTGGCGGAGATCGCGCTTGCCGTCGGCTTCAGCACCCAGGCGCATTTTTCGACCGTGTTCAAGCGCATCAGCGGCGAGTCACCGGCACGCTGGCGTCTGGCCAGCAGGGCTGTGCTGCCTGCTACGGAGGCGCTTCCGCGGCGGCGCCCTGCCGCGGACATGGACTGGATGGTCGGCGCAGCCGCGTAGTTCGTGCGGCGGCAGGCGAATTGGAATCGAGGTATCTGAAATCAAGGGATTTGGAATCAAGCGACTTGAGATCAAGGCACTTGGCATCACGCCATCTGCAGTTCGACCGGTTTGCGATTTCTTTGGCGTGAGTGCCCTGCCACTCACGCCGGCTCGAGCCCTTTTCCTCCCGGGCCTGCGAGCCACTCGGGGCCGTCCCTCCGCCCACACAGGACGGCCCCTTTTCTTTCTGCCTCTCGTGTCCTGGACGCGCTACGGCACGGGCACGAGAGCGCAGTATGACTCACACTCCCTCCACGTCGTCGTTGCGAGCGCATTTCGCGTAGACCGGATAGAGCGCAGCGTAGTCCGGCGCCTTCGCACTACGGCCGCAGCAATCCCGGCGACGCGCCTATACCGGATCGAACGCGCGGATCGGCGGCAGATTGCCGGTGAACTTCTCCACCTCGACCGTCGTGAGCTGGCCGGTGCAGCCCTGCGCGAAGGACGAGGTGCCGATGTCGCGGGTGAGCACGTTGGGATTGCCGTGAACGCAGAGCGGCGCTTCGTCCTCGGGCTCCATCGGGTCGTACCACGCGCCGGTCGGAAGCTGCACGACGCCGGCCGCGATGCCGTCGGTGACGTGGACGGCGGCGAGACAGGCGCCGCGCTCGTTGAACAGCCGGATGATGTCGCCGTCCTTGATTCCGCGTGCATCGGCATCGCGTGGATTCATGCGCGCCACCTCGCGGCCGCGATGCTTCGCGCCCAGCGAATGGCCGCCGAAGTCGAGCTGGCTGTGCAGGCGCGTCACCGGCTGGTTGGCGACGAGGAAGCACGGCGCGCCGGGTTTCGGCATGTCGGTCTTGTCGAGCCAGATCGGATGGCCGGGACAATCGGCATCGCCGTGCGCGGCGATCTTGGCTGAATAGATCTCGATGCGCCCGCTCGGCGTCGGCAGAGGATGTTTGGCCGGATCCTCGCGAAAGCTGCGCAGCCGGCCGCCGTCGTCGGGCTGTTGCGGCACGACCAGGCTGCCGCGCCGCCAGAATTCGTCGAAATCAGGCGCCTCGAGGCCACGAGCTTGAAGCGAGGCGCGAGTCGGCTCGTACAGATGTTCGAGCCACTGCCGCGACGTGCGCCCTTCGGTGAAAGGTTCGCGCGCACCCAGGCGCTCGGCGAGATCGGCAAAGATGTCGTAATCGTCACGCGCAAGGCCGAAGGGCTCGGCGATCTGGTGCATCGCGACCATCAGGGGATCGTTGGTCGAATAGCCGATGTCCTCGCGCTCCAGCGTCATGGTCGAGGGCAGCACGATGTCCGCGTGCCGCGCCGTCGCGGTCCAGGCGAGCTCGTGCACGACGAACGTATCGAGCTGCGCAAAAGCCTTGCGCAAGCGGTTGATGTCCTGATGGTGATGGAAGGGATTGCCGCCGGCCCAGTAGACGAGGCGGATGTCCGGATAGGTACGCGTCTCGCCATTGTAGCGATAGGTCGTGCCGGGACTGAGCAGCATGTCGGCGATGCGCGCGACCGGAATGAAATCGCGCACGCCGTTGCGGCCCTGCCCCAGCGTCGGTCCCGGCACGTCGTTGACGCGGCGGCCATAATAGCCGATCGCGCCGAGCGAATAAGCATAACCGCCACCGGGCAGGCCGATCTGGCCGAGCGCTGCAGCGAGCACCATGCCCATCCACACCGGCTGCTCGCCATGCTCGGCGCGCTGGAGCGAATGCGAAACGGTGATCAGTGCACGCTTTCCGGCGGCGCGGCGCGCGAGCTCGCGTATCGCGTCCGCATCGACGCCGCAAATCGCGGCGGCCCATTCGGCATGCTTGGCCTGCCCGTCGCTCTCGCCATTGAGATAGCGCAGGAACA
Source organism: Bradyrhizobium sp. 2TAF36 (assembly GCF_052114925.1). Taxonomy (NCBI): domain Bacteria; kingdom Pseudomonadati; phylum Pseudomonadota; class Alphaproteobacteria; order Hyphomicrobiales; family Nitrobacteraceae; genus Bradyrhizobium; species Bradyrhizobium sp. 2TAF36. The sequence continues at coordinate 36,894 of NZ_JBFRFR010000057.1, forward strand.
CGGGCCAGCCTTCGGTGTAGCGATCGAGGAAGGCCTGGTCGTGCAGACCTTCGCTCACAAGTGTGTGGACGATGCCGAGCATCAGGGCGGTGTCGGTGCCGGGCAGGCACGTCATCCATTCGGCGCCGGCCTCGACGGGAAGATCGTCGCGCAGCGGGCTGACCAGGATGAACGCGCAGCCGCGCCGGCGCGCGGCTTCCATGGCGCCGCGCTCGACATGCTTGCTGATCGAGCCGCCGGCCACCATGGAGTTCTTCAGCGCCATGCCGCCGAACGCCAGCACGATGTCGGTGTTCTCGGCAATCTGCTCCCAGGTGACGTTGCGCTTGGTGATGTCCTCGTAGCCGGCAAGGATCTGCGGCAGCAGCACCGAGGATGCGCCCGAAGAGTAAGTGTTCACCGAGCGCACATAGCCGCCCATTGCGATGTTGAGGAAGCGATGCACCTGGCTCTGGGCGTGATGGAAGCGGCCCGCGCTCGACCAGCCGTAGGAGCCGCCGAACACGGCGCCGGGGCCGCGCGTATCGCGGATGCGGCCGAGTTCGTCGCCGAGCAGATCGAGCGCCTTCTCCCAACTGACGGAGACGAACTCATCGCGGCCGCGGCGATCGTCCGGGCCAGGTCCGCGCTCGAGCCAGCCGCGGCGGATCGCCGGCTGGGCGATGCGCGCCTGATGCCGCAGCGCGCCGGGGAAATTGCCGATGATGCCGTTCGGATCGGGGTCGCCCGCATAGGCCCTGACCTCGAGCCCGGCTTCGCTCTGACGCGCGGAAAACACGCCCCAATGCGAGGTGTGGGGCTTGAAGCCGTCAGACAGGTCGAGGCCGGGGTCGGGAAAGCCAATCGTATCGTCCATCGTCTGATCCTTGTTCCGGTACGGCACGGACCCAGCCGCTGCCGCGTCGATTCCGGTGGCAGTATACCGATCCGCATCATGATGTCGTCGGGATCAGGGCCGTCGGAAACGCCGGGCTCCCGCGCGCAAGTGCAGCTGGGTGACCGTCCGACCGCACGACAAGCGGCGATTCTTAAGCCAATTTATTCTTTATTTTCAATATCTTGTTGGACGACCTTCGAGACGCCCCGGTCGCGAAATCTCTTCAAACGACATCGACATGGAAATGTGCGATATGCCGCCCATCCCCACAGCAGCATCGGTTCATCATGATCCAGCGCGTCTTGCCCTACGAAGGACTCCTCCACGAAGTGGTCGAGCATAATGGCGTGCTCTACATCGGCGGGATCGTCCCCGAGGACACCAGCCTCGATATGTCGGGCCAGGCCAACGACGTCCTCGGGCAGCTGGCGCGCCTGTTGACGACGCTCGGCTCCGATCTCGCCAACGTCTTGCAGGTGACCATCTTCATGACCAACCTGAAGGAGAAGGCGGAGTTCAATGCGGCCTGGAAGGCGCACTTTGCGGAAGCTCACCTGCCGGCGCGCGCTGCGATCGGCGTGGCCGATCTCGGTCCAGGCGTCAAACTCGAGATGACGGCCATCGCGGCCCGGTAACCCCAGGCTCGAGGCGCTCACTTCCAGGCGATCGTGATCGCGCTGATGTTGGAGGCGAGCTCAAGTCCGGCCTTCGGGCCTTGCAGCACGATCGTCACGCCCTTTTCGTTGCGCAGATGGGCGCCGTTGACGCCGCCGACGAGTGCGAAGCCGCCGCCGACGGAGCTATAGGTGCCGACGAAGTCGCCGACATCGCGGATGCCTGATGCCCGGCCATCAAATCTGCCGACGGTCGCACCGGCCGTGATGCCGACGCTCAAGCCGGAGACCTTGAAGGGATAATTCCGACCGCGGTAGTTCAGCACGCCACTGCCGGTGCCGCCTCCGACCAGCAGGCCAGCCTTGACGAACCTCACCTGGACATGGCCGCTCGCTTGCGCGAACGACGGCGTGGCCGGCATCGCGAGCAGGAGGAGCGCGAGCGCGGCAAGGCCGATTGCGGTCGCGCGCCGCATGCGTTCCGGTTTATGGCTTCGCGGCATCGACCTTCTTCCAGGTCTGGTCGGGATCGAACAGCGTGGTGCGCTCGGCGATGACCGCCGTGCGGTTGCCGAGATCCTTCTGGTAGACGGTGCCGGCATGATTGACGAGAAACGTCATCACGCCGGAATTGCCGTATTCGGCGGGCCAAGCGATCAGTCCGAAGCCCCCGATCATCTTGCCCTTGACGACGTAGTTGAGCGCGCCACCGGCCGCGTCGGAACCCTGGCCTTTCAGTATTCGGAAGTAGTAGCCGTGATAAGGCGCGGGTGCCTCGCCTGTGCCTTGCTTGTAGCCTTCGGCCGAGGCCTCCGCGACCAGCGCGCCGAGCGGGCTCGGATCACTGTCGTCACGCCAGAACAGGCCGTCCTTCTTGCCGGGCGTGGAAAGGAAGCGTTGCGCGTAGACACCAGCGCCCTCGCCGCGATCCGTGTCGGCGTATTCATTCTGGGCATCGACATAGGCAAGCGCGGTCTGGATCGCGTCGAGCTCGTTGCGGCCGATGCGGCGGCGAAGCACCTCGATCCGCCCCTCGTCGGTGTCGAACGCCCAGCCTGTCTTGGTGTTGAGCAGCGGAATCGGAAACGGGAAATCGTCCGGCCCCAGTATCAAGGTCGCGGTCTTGTTGCCCTCCGCCTTGATGCCGTGCTTGGCGTCGTACATCGACGTGAAGCGCTGACGGATGTCGTTGTCGGCGACCTCGTCACCGGACGAGACGATATCCTCGGCGGCCCTGCCGAGCACCTTCAAAATGTCGCCCGGCCYGCTTTTGACTGCGGCCGCGAGCGCGGCGGCCGCATCCTCCGGTGTCTTGTAGGATTGCTGCGCCTGTGCCGCCGAGCCAAGCATGGCGAGCGCCACCACGCCCGGCAGGATCGCGCGATGGAGCGATTTCAGGCCGATCATGGCGTCACCTCCGCAGGGATCTTCGCGCCGTCGGCGAGCCAATCGCGGTAGGTGCGGAATGTCAGGCCAAGCTTGTCATAATAGACGCGCAGATAACCATCGCTGCCGCGCGTCACGGCGTCAGGCATCACCTTCTCCACCTCCTGCGCCATCACGCCGACATAGGCCTTGTCGCTGCCGATGTAGCTGAAGCGATAATAGCCGAGGCCGTTAGAGAGATGGCCGAGCAGGACGATGTCATGCTTCAGCGCGATGTCGGAGCGCCGCCCACCGCCGCCACCGCCGCGGCCTCCTCCTCCGCCTCCACCACCACGGAAGCCACCACCACCACCATGCATGGCCATTCCGCCACCGCCGCCGCGCCCGGCAAAGCTTCCGCCGCCACCGCCGCGCGGCATGCTCGCCATGCTGGAGCGTCCGCGCGCCGATGCTGCGGCCGCCGCCCGGCCCGACGAGACGTTCATCGCACCGCCGCGATTGCCGCCACCGCCTCGATTGGCGGCAGCGCCGCCGCCGGCTCGATTCGCAGCCTTTGCACGATCGCCGCCGCCCTTACCCACATTCTTGCCTGCATTCTTGGCGCGATCTCCACCACCCTTGGCACGATCTCCCGCGCCAGCACGATCGCCGCCGCCGGGCCGGTCGCCGCGATTGCCGGCACGATCACCGCGATCACCAGCGCGATCTCCTGCACGGTCACCCGGACCGCCACGATCACCGGCACGGTCGCCGGCGCGATCTCCAGCCCGGTCTCCCGCACCTTGGCTCGGGCGCAGCACCTGGTTGCCGTCCCGGCCGCGGAAATCCATCCGGTCCGACGCGCCCGCCCTCACATTGTTGTTGCCGAAACGCTGCTGGACGTTGGTGTTGTTATAGCGCACGCCGCCGCGATGCGCCGGATTGTGCTGCCAGCCGTTGGCGATGTTGGTGGTGCGATGATTGACGTAGACGTTGCGGTTGCCCCAGTTGCAGCCGCCGCCCCAGTAACTGCCCCAGCGCCCGATCGCCCAGGCCGTGCCAAAGGCAATGCCGGCCGCAACCACGCCGGCGCCGATATAGGACGGATATCCCCAGTAATACGGCGGATACTCCGCATAGGGCCAGGTGCCGTAGACCGTCGCCGGATCGTAATAGGGCACGTACATCTCGGCGGGATCGGCCTGCTGGATGACGACAACCTGCTTGCCTTCCTGGCTCTGAACGCTGACCTTCTGCTGTTTGGTCGTGACCAGCTTCTTGTTGTCATAGGCCTTGTTGCGCAGGCGCTGGATCGCGTCCATCACGTCGGGCTGCTGGGCGAGAAAGGCATCGCCGAGTTTCTGGGTCCATTCGAGCTTGTCGCTCATCATCGACAACACATCGGGGGTGCTGGCGAGCGCCTTGACGCTGTCGTCCCAGGCCTGCTCGTCGACCTCGGCCTTCAGCGCCTCGCCCTTCAGCGTCTTGCGCTCCTTCAGCCAGCGATCGGCCTGCACCACTTCCAGCGGATAGGTCGATGCCGCCAGGACATTGGCCAGCAGCTCGTCGGGATAGAGCGCGATCGGCGCCACCAGCGCCTCGAGCTGCTCGGGTTTCAGGAGTTCGGCGCTCGGCGGAGGCGGACTTGCGGGCTGTGCCTGCGTGCTCGGCGCCGCCGGCTTGTCAGCCGTCTGCGCGGTTGCGGTGATCGGCATCGTCAGCATCAACGCAAGCGCCATCAGGATCTTGCCGCAGCGAAACATGCCATCCTCCATCGAACTTTCCGGCCACCAAGATCGGGCCGCGGCATGGGCGTTTATTGATCAAGATCAACGAAGGCCTGCTTGGCCGCCTTGTTGAGGCGCGAGAGCAATGCCGCGCCGCCGGATCGCTAAACGTCTGCGCTAGTGGATGATCGGGAGCCTGATCGTGAACAGCGCGCCGCCCGACGGCTGGTTCTCGGCGGCTATGGTGCCGTGATGGGCCTCGACGATGGTCTTGACGATTGCGAGCCCCATACCCATGCCCTGAGGCTTGGTCGTGAAGAATGGATTGAAGATGTTCGCGAGGTCGCCGACCGCAATGCCCGAACCGGTGTCGGCGATCCGGATCTCGGCGTGGCCCCCGGCGCGCCCGGTCGATACGCCGACCTCGCGCTTCTTCATGTCCGCGTCGGAGACCGCATCCAACGCATTGATGATCAGGTTGAGAACGACCTGCTGCAGCTGCACGGGGTCGCCCTTGACGTGCAGCTCCGCAGCGGCTGGCGCGTAAGCCAGCGTGATCCGGCGCCCGTCGGCGAGCGCCGTCACCAGGCCGATTGCTTCCCGTACCGTGTCGTTCAGTTCGGTGTCCTTGATTTCAAACGGCCGCTTCCTCAGGACGCTTCGAAGCCTGCGGATGACCTCGGACGCCCGCTGATCGTCGCGCCTGATGTCGGCCAGAATCTGGCGGATCTCGTTGATGTCGGGTGAAGTGGCTTTGAGCATAAGCTCCGCCGTCTCGGCATTGGTCAGAATGGAGCCGAGCGGCTGGTTCAGCTCGTGGGCAATCGACGTCGTCAACTCGCCGACGGCCGAGTACCGATTGGCGTGGGCGAGTTCGGTCAGGCGTTGTCGCGACTCGATCTCGGCCAACTGGCGGCGATGGCGCTCGCTCAGAAGTCCGCCGATGAAGCCGGCCTGTATCAAAATCACGGCCGCGATCAGCAGCATCTGCCAATGATAGCGATCCCAGAGGGCCGGCTCACGAAACAGGATTTCGCTGCCCGGCGGCAGACTGCTCTCGCCGATCCCCCAGCGCTGCAACTCCCGCCAATCATATTTCGGCGGCCCGAATCCGATCGGCTCGTATTTGATGCGGGCCGGCTTCTCGCCGCCGAGGATCCGGATCGCGGCACTGACGGTCTTCGAACTGGTTTCGGCGATGGAGTGCATGGGCCCGCCGACGCTGGCGTCGCCGAAGAAAGGTTCCTGATACGAGAAGATCGGCGCGTTCGCGACAGCATGCAGCCTGTGCAGGGCGATATCGCCCTCGTGGACAATGCCGCCGGCATCGACCAACATCAGCCCCCAGAACAGCGCGGAATGAGGCGGAAGCACCGATGCGCGCTTCAGGATCTCCTCAAACGGCAGGTCGGAGTACCAGACGAGGTCGAGCCGGCCTTCCAGCGGTTTCAACTCCCGCTTCACCTCGTCGATCCAGAATTTCTCGAGGGGCGAGGCACCGACCACAACGGCGACCGTTTTGATATCGGGCAAGAGCTTGAGAATGTTCTCGAAGGCCGCCACGAAATCATTGCGGACGGACACGACCACGTCATTGTCGGTGAGGTCCAGGCGGTTCACCAGCCGTTGTTCGACCACGGTCAGCACCGTCGGCGTTTCCGGGAAGAGCTTCGCACGGTATCTCTGCACGAACCGCGCCGCAGGTGCGCCGATGCTCAGCACGATATCGGGCGGCCTGCCCTGGTAGAGCGAACCGAGATAATCGACGAAAGGCGCTTCGGGGCCTGGACTGTTGAAACGGGCGGTGAGCAGCGTGTGCTCCTGGACGTCGAGCGGCCAGGGCGATTGCCGCTCGAGCTCGGCCTTGATGCTCCGCGCATATTCACTCCAGGGGCGAAACTCGCGGCCGAAGGAATGCAGGATCAGCACGCGCTTTGGCTCGCTGCGCGCAGCCGAGCCGGGCTCAGCGGCTCGCGCGGGCCCAGACAGCATGCACGCGGCGAGCAACAGGCCGAGACCCAACAGCGTGGTCGCAACCAGCCACTGCTTGACCGACGCCCTGATCATGCGCCCGCTCCCCTCCGCCTCGGCCGCGCTCCGGCGCCTCCGGACCACAATTCTAGCGAGAACTGGGCCGCTTCGACAGTGCCGAGGACGCAGTCAAGCTGCACGCAGGACGGTCCATTCGCGAAACAATCCGACCTGGGACCTCAGTGCCCGCTCAGCACCAGCGTCTTGATCGGCAGCAGCAGCGCCTGGATGCGCAGCAGCAGCGCATGCACCAGCCCGACGCCGTCGACGACATGCAAGACAATGGCCCGGCCGGTGCTGGTCTCCTTCGCCGAGATCTCCTCGTGATTGCTGGTGTAGGCGTTGACGATGCAGCTGCTGCCCGGCGTCACGCCGTCAAGGCCGCCTTTGTAGAGCGGCTCCATGAATGCCAGGATCGTACCGGGCCGCACGACATTCTGCGCCTCAACGAGTAGCTCTCCGCTGCGGAACTGTCCGGCCGCGATGTAGTCTTGCACATTGGTGATGACCATCGGAATGATAACCCACGGCCTCGATATGCAGGTTGCTTCCGCCACCATGCCGACCTGCAAGACCTGAGCCTCGATCTGGCCAAAGCCCGCCTGCAGACTCTGCCGGCCGGCGCCCGCCGGAACCAGCACACCCGCCGGCCGCAACAGCTGATTGACCACGTCGCCGGCGCGGACCAGGAATTGCTCCACACGCCCGTCAACGCCGGCGCGGACAAAAGTCTTGTCCAGATCCACCTGCGCCTCGGCTAGCGTCGCTTCGGCGCTGGCCTTTTCGGCCGGCAAGAGCGTTGAAACGCGCAAGGCTGCCGACTGCCTCGAAGCCGTGGCGGAGTCGACCCCAGCCTGYCGCTGATCGACGAGCACCTGCAGCTTTTCGATGTCGCGCTGCGGCACGATGCCGGGATTGCGACGCTGCAACTCGGATTTGACGTCCAGTTCATCCTTGGCCTGCTGAAGGTTGGCCTTGGCTTCCTGGATCTGCGCTTCGGCCTTGACCACGTCGGATTCCGCGCTCGTCAGCGACGCATCGACTTCAGCGATCTTGCGTTTGGCGGTTTCCAGAGCCGCGCGTTGCTTCGAACTATCCAGCGTGAACAGTACGTCGCCCTTCTTCACCGCCTGGCTGTAGCCGACATTGACTTCCGCGACCCGGCCGGAGCCCTCGGGCAGGATCGGCACCGTACGGTAATACAGCGTCGCCGAGGTCGTTGACGGGTGAAAGTAGAAGATCATGGTGATGAGCGACACCGTGAGCATCAGGCAGCCGGTGATGCCCCATCGCAGCTCGTACCAGATGGAAAAGAACGTGATCTCCTTGCCGAAGCGCTTGCCCTGCGCATAGCGGCGGTAGAGATAGTCGGGCAGGATGGTCAGAAGGGAGCAGAACATGAGCTCAAACATGGCTGCGCTCCTTCTCCTTGGGGACTGACTTCTCTGCCGGTGGGGGGCTCGGTTGCTCGGGTTCGCGCCCGTCGCCCGGAGCGGCGTCAGCGATCCTCTCGACGGAGCCGGCAATGCTGCGCAGCGGCGTGCCGAAATCGGGCAGGTCGATCATCGCGAGCAGCAGGCCGGCCACCCAGAAAATGTGCAAGTGCGTAAAGAGCGAGATGATGCCCAGCACCGCCACGATCTCGAATTGCAGCTTCTGCGACTTGTGCGCCATGCGCTCAGGCAGGCTGTGCAGCTTCCAATAGAGCGTGCCCACCCAGAGCACGGTGCCGATCAGGAAGATCCCCATCACCACCATCAGCGGGTCCACCCCGCTTCCCGGCGCGAGATAGAACGGCAGATGATGCGGGGCCATCGGATGAAGTTGCTCGCTCAACGTTCTCTCCTCGACAGGCGCGTTTCCACTTGAATGCGTCGAATGCAGTGTCGGTATCGGGTGGCGCAATTGCTTGATTTGGATCAACGGGCCTGGAACGGCCCCACCTAGCCTCGCCTGAAAGTTGACGTGCAACAACAGGAGCCGCCTGCCATGCCCGGCATCGATGATCTCATCCCCAGTGCCACGCAGATCCGCAAGGAAGCAGCCCTCAAGGAGGCAGCGAAGGCCGACGAATATGCGCGCCTCGCCGCCGCCGCCGAAGCCGAGAAACACGCCCTCATTGAACGCCTCAGCAAGCCTTCTGGCAAGACCGAGGACGAGAAGATCAAGCTCGCCTCGACGATCATCCAGCGTGCGGTGCGGAACGGCTTGACCGAGGTTCAGGTCTATCGCTTCCCCAACACGCTGTGCACCGACAAGGGCCGCGCTATCAATCAGATGGAAGCGGGCTGGGAGAACACCCTGACCGGAATTCCGAAGGAAATCTTCCAGCTCTGGAGCGATTACCTGAAACCGCGCGGCTATCGCATCGYGTATCAGATCATCGATTTTCCAGGCGGTGTTCCCGGCGACATCGGCGTGACCATTTCCTGGGGTGATTGAGCATGGCCAATGACGCGCCCGTGGAGCGGATGAAGCGGAAGGACTATGAGAAGGAGCTCGAAAAACTCCAGGTCGAGTTGTGTCACCTTCAGGAATGGGTCAGAGCCCAGAAACTGAAGGTGATCATCATCTTCGAGGGGCGCGACGCGGCCGGCAAGGGCGGGACCATCAAGGCGCTGACCGAAAAGGTGAGCCCGCGCGTGTTCCGTGTCTGCGCCCTGCCCGCGCCCTCCGACCGGCAGAAATCCCAGCTGTTCCTGCAGCGCTATATCGAGCAATTCCCGGCCGGCGGTGAGATCGTGATTTTCGACCGCAGCTGGTACAACCGCGCCGGCGTTGAATACGTCATGGGCTTCTGCTCGCCGACCGAACACAAGCGCTTCCTGGAATTGTGTCCGCTGGTCGAGAAATTCGCCGTGGACGCCGGCATCGTCCTGATCAAGCTCTGGCTCGAGGTCGGGATGGAGGAGCAGGAGCTCCGCTTCAAGGCGCGTATCGAGGATCCGCTGCGGCAGTGGAAGCTGAGCCCGATGGACACCGAGTCGTTCGGGCGCTGGTACGATTACTCGCGCGCGCGTGACATGATGTTCGAGGCGACCGACACGAAGCATGCACCGTGGCGACTGATCCGCTCCGACGACAAGCGGCGAGCGCGGCTCAACGTTATCTCGCACATCCTGAGAACTATCCCTTACAAGGAAGTCAAGCGGGAGAAGGTCAAGCTTCCGCCACGGTCCCACAAGGGACGTTACAACGACCAGGCAAGCCTGCGCGGCCTGAAGTTCGTCGAGGAACGCTACTGAAACGCGAAACGGGCTGCGATGACGCAGCCCGTTTAGCTTGAGCGCCCTCCCGGGCCTATTTCAGCCGGATCGTGACGCCGCCAACCGCAGCCGATACTTCCGCGCCGACCTTCGGCCCGCTGAGCTGGAGGATGACGCCATTGCCGTTCTGCAACTGAACGGCTCCGGCGCCCGCGGCAACCGCGCCGCCCGCGCCGCCCGCCGCGTAGGAGCCTTCGATCGACTCCGGCCCCCTCAGATTGAGTGCGCGCCCGAYGAGCTTAGTGGTCGAGGCGCCGATCGTGAAGCCGACGCTCATGCCTGAGACGGTGAAGGGATATTTCTTGCCCCGGTACAGCAGAACGCCCTCGCCGCCACCGACGCCGACGATGAACCCGCCCTTGGTGAAGACCACGGCAACCTGGCCGGTGTCGGCACGCGATGACGTACTGAAACCGGCGACGCCCGCGAGCGAGACGGCCAAGGCGGCATAGATGGCGACTTTTCTCATGTCTCACGTTCTCCTCTTGTTATGACGTCGAGCTATTAGGCCAGGATCATCGCAAAGTAACCGAACACGGTGAGCAGGATGCCCGACACCGCGTAGCCGACCGGAAATCCGATCCAGGGCACGGAGCTCTGGATCTCCACCGCGGCCTCGCGGCACGGGCCGGAGTGCGACCGCGCACCGGCAACGCCGCCCATCAGCACGGCCGGGTTGATCTTGAAGACGTGATAGCCGATCGCCCAGACGATGAACGGCGGGATCGTGCAGGCGATGAAGCCGGCGACGAAGATCTTCAAGGCAACGGCACCGGTAAGCTGCGCCAGCAATCCGGCACCGGCATTGACACCGACGATGGCGACGAAGACCACGAGACCGAGGTCCTCCAGCACGTTGCGCGCCGCGTTCGGCGTATTGCCGAAGAAGCGCAGCCGCGAGACCAGCGACGACACGATCACGCCCGACAGCAACAGACCGCCGGCATTGCCGAGACCGATCTTGGCACCGAAGGCCGGAAATTCGATCATGCCAATCAAGAAACCGAGGATCATGCCCGCGGCCAGCGTCAGCAGGTCGGTCGACGTATTGGTCCGCGCGATGCGTCCCCACATCTCGCCGAGTTCGTTGACGGCCGACTTGAGGCCGACTACCGAGACGATGTCCATCCGCTGCAGCTCGGTCTTGAGACCGGCGGCAAGTGGTACACCACCACGCTCGACCTTGGTGACCTGCAACTGGCCGGCGATCGCCGTGTCGCGGAAGGATTCAAAGGTGCGTCCGACCATCTCCTTGTTGGTGACGAGGATGTCGGCCTGATCCATGGGAATGCCCAGCGCCGTGGTGTCGGCAACCTCGGGGCCGATCAGGCCCATCTTGTCGGTGAGATGCTCCGTCGAGCCGCCGAGCGCGACGACGTCGCCCTTCTGCAGCACGAACGCAGGATCGGCTCCCTGCGGCTCGCCGCCGCGCGCCACGTTGACGATCCGGTACTCCGGATGGATCGAGCGGAATTTGGCGATGCTCATGCCKACCTGCGTCGGATTTTCCAGCCGATAGGCACGCAGACCGAACTGCCGATAACCGGTCAGGCCGCCGCCCTCGAGATCCTTGACGCCAAACTCCTTCTCGTACTGCCTGGCCGCCGCCTTGGCATCGACGCCCCACCACCGCGGCAGGTACTTGCAGATCAGGATGATGCCGACGGTACCCCAGATGTAGGTGATGCCGTAGGACAGCGCGATCATGCCCGACGCATCCTCGGGCTTCATGCCTTCAGGAAGCTTGACGACGCCCGAGGTGATCGCCTGCTCGGCCGAGCCGATTGCGGCCGACATGGTCTGCGACCCCGCCAGCATGCCGCCAGCCGCGCCGATCGGAAGCGCGAAGAGTCTTGAACAGATGACGACGAGCGCCAGACCAAGGACGCTGGACACCAGCGCCAAGATGCAGAACTTGAGGCCATCGCCCTTCAGGCTGTTGATGAAGGACGGCCCCACGCGCAGGCCGACGCCGTACATGAAGAGGTAATAGAACAAGCTCTTTGCAAAGTTGTTGAGCTCGAGCTTCACGCCGTAGGTCGAGGCCCACACCGCCAGCCCGGCGCCGACCACGATGGCGCCGGCGACCATGCCGAGGCCGTAGCCCTTGATGCTGGCCCGGCCGATCCAGACGGCAAGGCCAACGACGAAGAACAGCAGCAGAAACGGGTTCTGCTGCAAGAACGTGAAAAAGCCTTGCATGACCGTCCCCTGTTATGATGCGGCCTTCAGCTTCGGCGTGGCGCCCGGCTTGGGCCGGCCGATCTTCGCCAAGGCTTCGGTGCGTACGAGCTTCAAGCCTTCCTTGGCGTCGTAGCCGTGGATTTCCTTCACATCGAGCTTGCGCATGAAGTCGATGGTTTCCTGGGTGATGACCTGGCCCGGCACCATGATCGGGAAGCCCGGCGGATACGGGATCACGAAACTGGCCGAGACGAGATCGGGGCCGGCCTTCAGGCGGCGGTCGATCTCGGGATCGCCGAGCCGGATATATTCGCATCCGGCTGCGTCATAGGCCGAGTAGAAGCCGCTGCGGATATCGCCCTCGTTGGTCTTGGTGCCGGCATCGCCGCGGAAACTATCGTGGAAATGCGAGAAGTTCGGCAGGTCGGGCACGTCGGTCATCAGGCTCTTGACCCGCGCCTCGAATGTCTTCTTCGCATTGGCGCCACCCTGGACAAGTCCGCGGTCGACCTCGCCCGCGATCTCGGCCAGCACCCTCACCAGATGCGCGACGTCGCTGCGGGTGTTGTTGATGTTGGACTGGAACAACACCGAGTTGCGCGAGGTCTTGTTGATCTGGATGTTGTACTCGTTCGCCAGGATGCCCTTGAACTGCGTGCCGTCGTAACCGGCGGTGCCGCACACCAGCGTCATCCGGGTCGGATCGAGGCAGAACTCGTCGTCGTCCAGACTCTTCAGGATGTTCGCCCAGTTCGTGCCGGCCGCGAGATAGTCGGTGAAGCCGCTCTGGCGGTATTGCGCGGGTACCATCGCGTCCGCACCAAGGATGCGGAAATATTTCGAGATCAGGGGATTGTTGTTGACCGCATTACGGATAGCGAACGCGATCTCCATCGCATTGGCCACGAGACCATAGCCCTCGAGCTCCATCTGGCGCCGCGACACGTCGAGGCTCGCGATGAGCTGCTGGTTCGGGCTGGTCGATGCGTGCGTGAACACCGCCTCCTTGAACTGCTGCTCGACCGTATGGAATTCGACGTCCTTGACCGACAGCATCGAGCCCTGCCGGATCGCCGACATCGACTTGTGGGTCGAGTTGGTCTGGTAGACGCGCAGGCGGATCTGACGCGGATCGGGAATCAGCCGGGTCTTGAGCAGCACCTCGTTCGACGGGTTCTTGCCGAGCTCGGCCTGCTGCTTCTCGTAGGCCGTGACCGATTTCGGGTCGTGCATCCAGGCCTCGATCTCATTGGCGGCGCCCATCGCGGTGCGCCGCCGCAGGTAAGGCGAGAAGCGCGCAAAGCCGAACCAGGCTTCGTCCCAGAGGAAGATCAGGTCGGGCTTGATCGCGAGGCATTCCTCCATCACCCGGCGGGTGTTGTAGATGTGACCGTCGAAAGTGCAGTTGGTCAGGTCGAGCATCTTGACGCGGTCGAGCCGGCCATCCGCCTTCGCATTCAGCAGGGCCTGCTTGACGGTCTTCAGCGGCACCGCGCCATACATCGAATATGCCGTCATCGGGAACGCTTCGACATAGATCGGCTGGGCGCCGGCCAGCACCATGCCGTAATGGTGCGACTTGTGGCAGTTGCGATCGACGATCGCGATGTCGCCGGGCGCGAGCAGCGCCTGCACCGCCATCTTGTTCGAGGTCGAGGTACCGTTGGTCACGAAGAACACGCGATCCGCGCCAAGCGCGCGCGCCGCCTTGTCCTGCGCTCTCTTGATGGTTCCGGTCGGCTCCAGCAGGCTGTCGAGGCCGCCGGTGGTCGCGCTGCTCTCGGCCAGGAACAGGTTCAAGCCGTAGAATTCGCCCATGTCGCGAATCCAGTCCGACTTGAAAACCGATTTGCCGCGCGCGATCGGCAGCGCATGGAACGTCCCGATCGGACGCTGCGCATATTTCTTGAGATTGTCGAAGAACGGCGTGTCGAAGCGGTCCTGGATGCCTTCGAGGATCGAGAGATGCAGCTCGAGCAGATCTTCGATGGAATAGAAGATGCGGCGAACGACGTTTGCTTCCGGATTTCCGGCCATCTCCTCCACGTCGCGGTTGGACATGAGATAAAGGTCGAGCTCGGGACGGACCCGCTTGACGATTTGGGCCAGCCGGAGCGCTGACGCGTCGGACTCGTCATTCAGTCCCGCCGATGCCGTCAACGTGCGGAGCACCGGGGCATCGTGCCGCGAGCGCAGGGTGAAGCCTTCGTTGATGACGACGGCTGCGATGTTGGGGTTCAGCATCGTGGCGCAGAAGGCGTCTTCGAGGCTGCCGACGATGACCGGCTCATAGACGAACTGATCGACCGGACGCCGCAGCTTGCGCCATTCGTTGGCGAGCGCGAGCCATTTGGCGGACGAGAGGCCGGTGACGATCAGGGTTTCGAAGTAGGGGCGACGCGCGGTGTGCTGCCCGAACATCTGCGGCACCAGATCGGAGGCGTCGCCATTGTCCTCATCATTCACATTCCAGTCGCCGGTATGCTGGCGGAAGGACCTCGTCGTCAGGGCCTGTGTCAGCCGCGTCGCGAGGGCGAGCGACGTTGCCGCATCGCCAGTGGCGGCTGCTTCCCGCAGGGCCCCCATCAGTTGCAGACCGGGATAGCCGTGAAACTCTTCCGTCACAGACAGATCGGCCAGCGCGGCATCGTATTTTGCACGATCGCCGCCGCGGGCCCACACCTTTGCCGCTTCCACCAGATCGCGCCAGTCGTCCGCCCGTCCACCGGGGCCAGACAGGAACTGATCGATGCGCTTCTGCGCGGGCTTGGCGTCTTTGGACATGTTTCACTCCCGATCCATATCAAGCCGTAGGGCATGAGTGATGCCGGATCGTGAGTGCAGCGCCGCTTGCTCTATTGATCCAAGTCAACGGTCGCGCGATATGCCGGGGCGGGGAGCACGGCCGTGACGCCTCTTCGCAACGCAATAGGCCGTCGCCGACCGATTGGAGGGCAGCGGAGAGATCAGACCGTTCCTCGGGCATCGTTGGGCTGGGCATCGCCAAGAACGCTGTCCAGCGACCGCAGCCAGTCGCCGCTGTCAGTCTTCTCCGCCAGTCCCTCCGCCCGCAACAGATCGCGCAGCTGCGCATGCGCACCGACGATGCAGAAGGCGACATGCCGGGAGGCGAGCTCATCGTAAAGGTCGCGCAACATGCCCGCGCCGGCCAGATCGATGTAAGGCGATGCGGAGAGGTCGCAAATCACCAGCCTGATATCGACCGATCTCAGCAAGGCATCCAGCACCGACTCCAGGATCGTTTCGGCGTTGATGTAAAGCAACGAAGCTTCGGGTCGAAAGGCGATGACGCCGACGAGCGGCTCGACACCCTCGTGCCTCGCGTTGTCGGAGTAGCGGCCGGTCCCGGGCAGCCGTCCGAGGAACGCGACATTCGGACGTGAGGCGCGTGCCAGCAGCAGGACGATCGACGCGATGGCCGCGAGCAGGACGCCTTGCAGGATCCCAAGGAGCAGCACGGACACGAGCGCAATCGCCGCCGCATAGAAATCGAACCGGCTGACGCGCCACATCCGCAACAGCGCGCGGATGTCCACCAGCCTGTAGACGGCCGCAACGACGATAGCCGCCAGCACGGCCTTGGGCAGATTCGTCAACAACCCCGTGAAGAACAGCAGGCACAGTGCGAGCGTCGCCGAGCAGATCACCAGCGCCAGGGGGGTGCGCGCGCCCGCATTGTCGTTGACGGCGGATTGCGACAGGCCGCCGGCGACGGGATAGCCGTGGCCGAATGCGGCGACGAGGTTCGCCGCCCCCAGGCCCAAAAACTCCTGCCGGACATCAAGGGCATAGCCATGCTTGGCGGCAAAGCTGCGGGCCGCAGACACACCTTCAATATAGGCCAGCAGCACGCATCCCGCGGCCAGCGGGAAGAGTTCGTCGGGCTCAAGCAGACCAAACCTGGGTATTCCGATCGCCGGCAACCCTTCGGGGATCGTCCCGGTGACCGGCACCCCGAGGGACGCAAGGCCAAGCAGCGTCGCAAACACGATCGACAGCGCCATGATCGTGAGTCCGACCGGCTTTCCCGGCAGACGCCGTTCTCCGAGCAGCAGGAGCACCAGCGCGATCGCCCCGATCGCCAGAACGAGCGGCTTCGTGTCGCCGAGCTGACCACTGAGCTTGATGGCGCGATCGAAGAAATTGTGACCGCCTCCGGCGACGCCGAACAGGCTCGGCAATTGGCTCATGATGATGGTGAGCCCGGCGCCGGCCTTGAAACCGACCAATATGCTGTCGCTGACCAGGCGAACGAGAATGCTGAGCTTGAACAGCCAGGAGATCAGGCACAACAGCGCCACCGCGCAGGCGGCAAGGCTCGCGATCTCGGCATATTTCGCCGCGTCTCCGCCGGCCAGCGCCCCGACTGTGGCCGCAATCATCAGCGAGATCGCGGAGGTCGGACCGACCGCAAGCTGGCGCGACGACCCGAGCAGCGCGTAGCCGATCCCACCAAGCATATAGCCATAGATGCCGATCTGCGGCGGCAATCCGGCCAGCGCCGCGTAGGCGAGCGACACCGGAATGGCGTAGGCCGCGAGCGTGATGCCGGCGATGGCATCCGGACGCAGCCAGGCGCTGCGATAGTCCGCAAGCCAGGTCGCGGGCGGAAAGAATCGCGATATCGGCCCGAACGTGTTCATGTGCGGGCCTCGGCGCGGTTGGCTTCGCAGCCCAGCAGCACGATCAGGAGAGCGATCACGGGGACACCAAGCGCCAGATTTGGAATCTGCTTGGTCGCGAAGGCGCCGACGGCGGCTCCAAAGCCGAAAGTGCCGCATAGTGCGGCAAAAATGCCGGGGCGCCGAAACGAACCGCCTCCTGAGACTGCGGCGAACACGCTCTCAATCGCGTGCCGCATGTTGCCGGTAATCATCACCGAGCTGTAGGCCACACCTTCGACCTTGGTGAAGACCGCGGTCTGCATGGCGGCGACGAACGAGATGCCCAGCGTGCCGGCGAGGTCCGGCAGGCGATTGTGCAAGATGCCGATGGCAATCAGCAGCAGTATTTCGATCAACGTGCTGATGGCGCTGGCACGGTCTCCGGTCGCCCGGCGAAGCCACGCTGCGACCACGATACCGACCGCGAATGCGAGGATCGGCGGGACAAAATGCAGCGCTTCCGGCCAGTTGCCGATCGAACCATAGACCCAAAGCAGAACCAGATTGGCCGTCTGCGCGTTGGCCATCACGCCGTGGATGATCCAGGTGTAGGCATCGAGATAGCCGCCGGCGAAGGCGAGCAACAACGCAATTTGCACCGTCTCGTCGCGGCGTATCGACGAAGCAGCGGCGATATCCATCGTGCTCATGTCCGAAACATCGGCTCTCCTAACTCCTGCATGGGCCATAGGCGACAGCTTGCCTTGGGGAGGATTGATCTGGATCAAGCGTCGCCTGGTTCCACGAACCAGATTCGGCGGAAATTGCTGGAGGGCATGCGCCATGGGCACCGTTAGGTGGATCATCTCCACGGCTCCGGAGATCTTCCTGCTGCTCGCCATTGCGATTGGTACGGTGCTTGGTCGCGTCAAGATTCGCGGCTTCTCGATCGGAACGACGGCCTGTATCCTGGTCGTCGCCGTGCTCATCGGCCAGCTCGGGACCTTTACGTTCCCCTCGCTGCTGCGCGTGATTCTGTTCAGTCTGTTCGTGTTCACGATCGGCTACCGGTCCGGCCCAGAGTTCTTCGCGTCCCTCAGCATCCGCACTCTGGCGCAGGTCGTCATGGCGCTCGTGCTCGGCGGCACGGGTCTGATCCTCGTCCTGATATTCGCCTTCACGTTCAAGCTCGATCCGGGCACGGCCTCGGGACTTGCCGCCGGTGGGCTGACACAATCCTCCATCATCGGCACCGCCTCTGGCGCGCTGGCGCAACTCGGCCTGCCCAACGACGCCTTTAAGCAGCAGGAGGCGAACATCGCCGCCGGCTACGCCGTAACTTACGTCCTCGGCTACRTCCTCACACTCCTGTACGTGCCGTTTGTCGCGCCGAAGCTGATGGGGGTCGATTTGAAGGAGGAGGCGGCGAAGCTGGAGGCGGAGCTTTCCGGCGGCAATCCGCCACAGAACGAAAATCTCCATTATCGGAAATTCCAAGCGCGCGCCTATCGGGTCTCGACCGCCGCGGGACGCACGGTCAAATATATCGAAGAGGAAATCGGCAGCCGCACTGTCGTCGAGCGAATAGTGCGGGATGGAGCCGACGTTGAGCCGCGCCTCGACACCATTCTCGAATCGGGCGACGACATCGTCATTGCCGGGCGAACGGCGTCCCTCGTCGCTGCAAAGCCGGTCATCGGCAAGGAGATCGAYGCCGACGAGATTCTGAAGGCTATTCCGGGCAACGTGATCAACGTCCTCGTCGACAGCCGCGATCTCCATGGCCGGTCGATCAAGGAGATCGCCGAACGCGTCGGCAACGACGCACGCGGCGTCTATCTCCGCACGCTGACCCGGATGAGCCGCGAGGTCCCCCTGGGCCCGGATACCCGCGTCTATGTGGGCGACGTCATGACGCTCGTCGGCAGCACCCGCAACATCGAGCGCGCCGCCACGAAAGTCGGACAGATCTTGCGCTCCGGCGACCGCGCCGACATCGCTTTTCTCGCAACCGGTATCGCGGCGGGCCTGCTCGCAGGCCTCATCAGCTTCAAGGTCGGCGGTATTCCGCTGACCCTGGGCGGCGGCGGCGGCGCGCTGATCACGGGCCTCGTCTGCGGCTGGCTACGGTCGCGCCGGCCGACTATCGGCGCTTTGCCGCCCGCCGCGCAGCAGACGCTGAGCGATCTCGGGCTCGGCGGCTTCATCGCCGCCATCGGTCTCGGCAACGGAGCCGCGGCCTGGACTGCGATCCAGGCCCACGGGGTGTTGCTGGTCGGAATGGGCCTGGTCGTCACGCTGGTGCCGCTGATCGTCGCGACGCTGTTTGCGCGCTATGTGGTGCACATGAATCCGGTCATCACCTGCGGTGCGCTGGCGGGCGCCATGACCGTCGATGCTGCGGTGACCGGAGCCTGCGACGTCGCCGAGAGCCAGACGCCGGTGCTCGGCGTCGCCGTGCCCTACGCCGTCGGCAATGTCGTCCTGACCGTACTCGGCCCGATTATCGTGGCCCTCACCTACACCGGCTGACGGAGGCGACGATGCGCAGGCAATTGGCCGCAATCATCCGACCGTTCGTGATGGCTCTACTTACCCTCGCCGCCTTCGTCCTGCCGGTGCGCGCCGAGGACAATGTCCGCATCCAGGAGGAGATCTGGGCGCTGCCGCTGCCGCTTCCGATGTTCGCCTATGTGGTGCGGCCCGTCGGCGACGGCCCCTTCCCGCTCGCGATCATGAACCACGGCGTGTCACTCAAGCCGGTCGATCGCGGCTTCTTTCCGCTGGTGGAATTCCGCGATGCAGCGAAGTGGTTCGCCAAACGCGGCTATTTCGTCGTGGCGCCGGTCGGCACCGGATATGGCGCAGCCGCCATCGACATTCCCGAGCGCGGTCTCTACGGGCCGTTCTTCGCCAAGGTCGGCAAATGCACCAACCCGAACTTCCGTGACGCCGGACGAGCGTTGGCGCTGGCCGATCTCTGGATCATCGACTACATGATCGCCGAGAAACGCGTTCTGCCAAAGGACGTCGTCGTCATCGGACAGTCCGCCGGCGGCTGGGCTTCCATTGCGCTCTCGAGCGTGAACCCGCCGCAGGTCAAGGCGATCATCACCTTTGCGGCAGGTCGCGGCGGACGCGTCGACGGCAAGCCCAACAACAACTGCGCGCCGGACAGACTGGTCGAAGCGACCGCGGATTTTGGCCGGACCTCGCGGGTGCCGATGCTGTGGTTCTATATCGAAAACGATACGTTCTTCGGGCCGGCCCTGTCGAAGCGCATGCATGAGGCCTTCACCGCGGCCGGCGGCAGGGCCGAGTATCATCTGATGCCGCCCTTCGGCAACGAGGGCCATTTCTTCATCGGCTCTCCGGACGCGATCCCGCTGTGGTCGCCGCTGGTGGCGAAGTTCCTCGACCCGCAGAAATAGAGTTCAAGTTCGGAGGCACATCATGCCAAGTCCCCGCAATTGTTTCTCTGGCCTGTTGGTCGTCGCGGTCGCCGGAAGCGCGACATGTGCCGGCATCGCCGCGCCCAAATCCGCGCAGTCCGATAAACCCGCCGAGGTCGCGACGCGCGGCCAGCGCGAGGCAAAGGACATCGTCTACGGAGACTGGCAGAAGCTCTGCTTCAAGGCAGGCGGTGCGCCGACGCTGTGCCGGACCTCAATCACCGGCAAGTTTCCAACCGGCCAGACGGCCGTGCGCGTGGACCTGATCGAGCGCGAAGGCACTCCCTCGGCACGGCTGCAGCTCTTCGTGCCCGTCGGCATGTACCTGCAACAGCCGCCGAAGCTGACCGTCGACCAGGGCAGACCCCTCCGCATCCCCTACAGCTGGTGCCTGACCAACGCCTGCATTGCGGCCGACATCGCGCCTCCCGCGATCATCAAGGAAATGGAGTCAGGGAAGACACTTGCCCTTGAGGTCGTCGATTCAAACCTTCTGGCATTGACGACCTCGGTGCCGCTGGCGCAGTTCGCGTCCGTCCACAAGGGCGCACCGGCCAGGACGCTGGAGCAATATGTCGACGAATGAGTGGCCATGCTGCGTTACGCAGCCGACGCACGCGCCACCGACTCGATCAGGGACTGCGCCGTGAATGGCTTGACCAGATAGGCAATGCATCCGGACGCGACCGCCGCCGCGCGGTTCGCCGAGCTGTCATTTCCGGTGATGTAGATCACCGGTGCTGTGACACCCTCCTCGGCCAGTTGCCGGCGCAGGTCGATGCCGGACCTTCCGTTCAGGTCGATATCGAGAACGATGCAAATCGCCTTGTCGAAGCTGCCGTGATGGAGCAAGGCTCCAGCAGAGTCGAAGAGCGTCGCGGCAAAGCCATGCTCGCGGAGCAGCCTGTTCACGCTGGTCCGGATGGAGGGATCGTCATCGACGACAAAAACAGAGTCACGCTCTGGCAAGGAAGTGCCCCTTCGAGACGAATGACTGATCACGGCGGCGCCGGCGCCATATTCGCCTGGTCTAATTGCGTGTCGGGCAAACCGCCGCATTCGCCGCCCTACATGGCAGCACCACACCAACGAATTTCATATTGTCTCTTGGGGAAGTCACACCGCGGGAACTGTGCCGTGACGACAAATCAGCTAATCGTCGCTCGTATCGAGCATTCCAAGCCGTTCCGCGATCGAAACGAGCTCCGCCAGCGAACGAACCTGCATCTTCTCCATCACCTGGTGACGGTGCGCCTTCACGGTGCGCTCGGTGGTTCCAAGCTCATGCGCGATCTGCTTGTTGATCCTGCCGCGGACGATGAGATCGAACACCTGACGCTCGCGATGCGTCAATGCGGCGAGGTGAATGCGGAAGGTCTCGAGCCTTCCGCGATGCGCCTGCGCGGTGTGCTGGCGCACCAGCGCGCGCTCAATCGCAGCGATCAACTGCTCGGAGGATACCGGCTTGGTCAGGAAATCCTCCGCGCCGGCCTTGATGGCCTGCACCGTGGTTGGCGTGTCGGCGTGTCCGGTCAGGAATATGATTGGCAGCGTCGAGCCCGACGCGACCAAGCGGGTCTGCAAGTCGGGGCCGCTCAGCCCCGGTATCCACACGTCGAGCAGGATGCATCCCGGCTGCGCGTCATCAGGCGCCGCATCCAGTAAATCCTGCGCCGATGCGTAGGTCGCAACGTCGTAGCCAGCGAGCTTCAACCGGCGCGCGATCGCCGTCCGGAAGGAATCGTCGTCGTCCACCACGTGAACAAGGCCGGGCACGCATCACCTCTTGCTGAATTCCGACAGCTTCTCAATCCGCGCAACAACCTCCCAACAGGCGTCCACGCTGTCCCTTGGTACAATGAACCTTGGGACAATGGATGAGAATGCCGCCTTAGTCGTAAATCAACTTCGACGGGAGTGGGACGGCGCGGCGCATTCCCAGCGGCGAGACTTTTCGTCTGACAGACCAATTCGGCGATGAGCTGAGGAGTTGGCCTATGTTCGTTCGCATTGCAGCGGATTCGACGCCGCGTCCCAACTCCCTTCGTGACCTCGGCATGACCAGCGATTCAAATGCGCTCGTCAGTTTAAGCCAATTTACCTATAAAAAAGGCAGCGAAATCTACGGGGAGAGAGAGCCCGCCGAATATGTCTATCAGGTGACGTCCGGTGCGGTACGAAGCTACAAGCTGCTGTCGGACGGCCGCAGGCAGATTGGCGCCTTTCACCTCGCCGGCGACATTTTTGGCCTGGAGAACGGCAACGAGCACCGCTTCACCACGGAAGCGATCGTCGACACAACGGTGCGCCTGGTCAGACGGCAAAGCCTCGAAATGGTGGCTGAAAGCGATGCGATGGTGGCCAGAAACCTCCTCAGCATGACCACGAACAACCTCCAGCATGCGGAGGACCACATGCTGTTGCTGGGACGCAAGACCTCGCTGGAGCGGGTCGCGGCGTTCCTGCTCGAGATGGACGGGCGGTTGACGGCGTCCGGCGTCATGGCGCTGCCGATGTCGCGGCGCGATATCGCCGATTACCTCGGCCTGACGCTGGAGACCGTATCCCGCGCGCTGTCACGGCTCCATGAGCTCGGCGCCCTCGGCTTCGTCGGTAACACCCAGCGTCAGATCGTGCTGCTGGATCGGCACCAGCTTGCAAGCCTCGACCTGCAGCCTTGAGCGGGCCGACACCGGCGAATGGCACAAACTGCACATCACACCGGTACCGTCCGATGCTAGCCTCTTCCGATGTGGAACGAGACAGCATTTCGGATCGCAGTCGTTTTGTTCGGGACGCTGCCGGTGGCGTTCACGGCCATGATCCTTTTCCTGGGGTGAGTTCGGCTCCGACCGAAGCCTCCATCGGTATCAGGATCATCTAAGGCCAGGCGCCTGGGTTACACCGAGGTGCTCGAGAGTCTTGCGCAAGACCTCGAACAGGATGGCGGCCGACCAGCCGAACAGCAGGACACCATTCATGGCCGTCAACGGGCCGATGAGGCGCCATTCGCGCACCGGCGTGATATCGCCATAGCCGAGCGTGGTGTAGTTGACGAAGGCGAAATAGAGCGCATCACTGCCCGGTGCGGCGGCCTGAACGACTTCATACATCAGAGCCCACACCAGAACCTCCAGCGTATGCGCGACCTGCAACACCACGGCTGTCGCGACCATGACACCCATCAGATGCGCTCTTGGTCTCCTGGTTTGCCGCAAACCCGCGCCGCGGGCGATCCCGATGGCGACGATGGTCACCAGCGCATGGATTCCGATATTGATCACGCTGACCAGCGTACCGACGAGGAATTGAAGAAGCATCGAGCGCCGCCAATCCTTTTCAGCTTTCCGGGAAGCTGCCTCAACGTGGCGACGGCCCGTTCAACAAGAGCGCCAACGTGTGCCGCGCGATGGTCAATTCATCGTCGGACAGGAGCACGTAGAGAGGGATACGACTATCGCGGCGCGAGATCAGCCGTGCGTTATGGGCGTTGGCCTTCGCATCCAGTATAGCACCGAGCCAGCTCAGCCTTTCGGCGATGCGCGCGCGGATCGCCGTCGAGCCTTGGCCGATCGCGCCGGTGAAAACGAAGGCGTCGAGCCCCTCCAGCGCGGCCGCAAGCAGGCCGGCGTTGAGGCCGGCGCAGTAGGCGAGGTGCTCGACGGCCTGTTCTGCTCGCAGAAAACGAGCAGCCGCACCGTCGTCACCCGGATTGGTGAACAGAAATGCGTCGCCGGGATCGATTTCGCCTGCGGAATAGTCCGATGGCGATGCGCCAAAAGCATAGAATCCATTCGTGCTTTCGACGCTGCGGCCTTCCTTCAGCGCGCACATCGAGCTGGTGTCGTCGAGGCACGCAACGATCACGCGGCGCGCGGCAATCTCGGGGGCCTCGAGCGTCAGAGTTCGTGCGATCGACTCGTAGCAAAGACCGTGAGCCCCGTAACGCCTTGCGTCACCTGCGCAGAGTTGATGCGCAATAGGATAGCTGCCGTTCTCCACGACCTTGCCAAGATGGAATGCAGTATCGAAGCAGGCGACTTGCGGTAGCGCCGGATGATTGGCCTGCATGATACGGATTGGCGCAAGATTATACGGCTGAAGCAGCGGCGCGAGTGCAATCAGCCGTTCCAGACGCGCCATCACGGCGTCATCGATCAGGGCCGGCCGGGCGTCATCCGGTCCTCCCTGAGCGACGCGATGCCCCACGGCCAGCGGCTGGATTCCCAATTCGTCCCGCAGCCAGCTATCGACAACCGCGCATGCCGCCGGGATGTCATCGACGTCGTCGTTCTGATAGGTGCGGTGCGCCAACGGATCGCCGTTCGCTCTGCTCGCCCTGAGGCGCGGATGGCGGCCGAGCCCGTCAAGCCGTCCCTTGATTTGCCGTTCCAGCCTCCCCTCGCCTCGTACGGAGAAGAGCTGGAAGTTCACGCCTCCTGCATTCGCATCGATGGCAAGGATCGCATCCATGGCGGTCAGTCGACGGCCGTCATCGCCGGGGACGTTTTCCCGAATGCGCAATCCCGCTGCGACGTTTGATGGGCCATCGACATGCCTGCGGTCAGATCTGGCTTCACCTGATCAAGGCGCATCGGGTGTCGAGAGGATTGACTTAGGTCAAAGGTGATGCGTGCGGAGATTCAGGTCTCTTCCGGCCTTTTCGGAGCAGCGGCGCGATCGTTTCGGATCCAGGCCGCCGCGAGTTCCCAGGCGACCGACAGGATGATCGGCCCGATGAAGAGGCCGATGATTCCGTGCGCGAGCGTTCCGCCGATTACCCCGATCAGGATCACGATCGTCGGCGTGGTCAGGCCGCGCCCCATGACGATGGGTTTCAGGATGTTGTCGAGGATGCCGACGGCGCCGAGGAAGACGGTCAGGAGCACCGCCGTGGTCACGTCCTTGTCCATCCAGATCCAGATAACCACGGGGAAGAGAACGAGGAAGGGGCCGATCTGCACGATCGACAGCAACAGGACGAGGAATGCCAGCAGGCCGGCACTCGGGACGCCTGCGAGCTTGAAGCCGATGCCGGCCAGTAGCGACTGCACGATTGCGACACCGATGATGCCCTGCGACACCGCGCGGATGGTCGCGCCGGCGAGCTCCAGAAAATGCTCGCTCTGCTCCGGTACGACCCGGAACAGGAAGCCGCGCACCGCGTCGACGAGCTGCGGACCGTAGGGAAAGAGGA
Source organism: Bradyrhizobium sp. 2TAF36 (assembly GCF_052114925.1). NCBI lineage: Bacteria > Pseudomonadati > Pseudomonadota > Alphaproteobacteria > Hyphomicrobiales > Nitrobacteraceae > Bradyrhizobium > Bradyrhizobium sp. 2TAF36. The sequence goes on from NZ_JBFRFR010000057.1 coordinate 62,232, forward strand.
AGCCGGCGACGAATACCGACAGCAGGAACTGGAGCGTGCCGACACCGGCATCACCGGCGAGCGACAGCATCATCCCGGCTAGCGGTTTCAGATACGGCATCACCTCGCTCAGCACCGCGCGAATATTGCTGTTGGCCTGGGTCCAGAGATCGTAGAGCTGGGGGCCGATCAGCGGCCAGCTCTTGATCTGTTCGGGCGCCTCCGTAAGCGTGAGATCGCCGCTGCTGATCTGGCCCGCGAGATCCTTGATGCCGTCGACTGCGCTCATGCCGAGCCAAGCCGCAGGACCAATGACGATGCCCAGCGTAACCAGCGTGAGAATGAAAGCGGCGGTGCGCGGGCGGCCCCCGAGGCGTTTGGCGAGCCAGCCGAAGACTGGATAGAACGCCACCGCGAGCACCGCACTCCAGGCCAGGATTGGCACGAAGGGGCGGATGATCAGGAAAGTCCACAGGATCAGCAGCGCCAGCAATCCGAGCCGGATCACGAGCTGGATGACTCCGTCGATGGACCGATGCTGGCGAAGAGTGTTCAAGGCCTGTGTCCGGGCAGCGCTCCTGCTGGAAGCCTAGCGGCCCCTATCCCACGGCGGGCTTGATACAGATCAATGGCGCGCCCAATGCTCGCGCCAATACACGCTAGTCTACGACGAGCACGTCATCGACCTGTGTCATCGGATCTGCGCGCTGCAGCGCTCGGACGAGATAGGCTTTGGTCTGCCGCCTGAAATCAAACAGCCCTAAAGCGTGATGGCATTAAGTTCGATAGCCTGAATTTTTCAGGTAATTGGCGCATTCCTCGGGGGTGAAGGCATCGAGTGC
>NZ_JBFRFR010000058.1:0-61307 GCF_052114925.1 Bradyrhizobium sp. 2TAF36
CACCAACACCGTCATTGCGAGCGCAGCGAAGCAATCCAGACTGCCTCTGCGGAAAGATTTTGGATTGCTTCGCTGCGCTCGCAATGACGGAGTATGTTGCGGCTGCGTCGCAACAGTTGAGAGGGCACCATGGCCTTTCGTTCCCGCCGCGAAAAACTGCGTTCGATCCTGACCGGCTCGGCCTGCGTTCATCCCGGCTCGGTCTATGACGCGATCTCCATCCGCATCGCCGAGGATCTCGGCTTTCCGCTCGGCATGTTCGGCGGCTCGGTGGCCTCGCTCGCGGTGCTCGGAGACCCCGATGTCACGCTGATCACACTCACCGAGCTTGCCGAGCAGATGCGGCGGATGTCGCGCGCGGCGACGCTGCCGGTGCTGGTCGATGCCGATCACGGCTATGGCAATGCGCTCAACGTGCGCCGCACGGTGCAGGAGCTGGAGACCGCGGGCGCCGCCGGTCTCACCATCGAGGACACGCTGTTGCCGGCCGCCTTTGGCGAGGCAAAGACACAGCTGATCTCGCTGGAAGAAGGCGTCGGCAAGATGAAGGCGGCGCTGGATGGCCGCAGCGATCCCTCGCTCGTCATCATGGGCCGCACTGGAGCTGCCTCGGTCATCTCGATCGAGGATGCGATCGGCCGCGCCAGGGCTTATGAGGCGACCGGCGTCGACGCGCTGTTCTTCACCGGCGTCAAGTCGCGCGCTGAGCTCGAAGCCATCGTAGCCGCGACGCATCTCCCCATCGTGCTCGGCGGCGCGCCGGACGAGTTGAACGCGATTGACTATCTCGCCAGCCAGCGCGTCCGCATCGCGCTTCAGGGCCACGCGCCGATCGCGGCTGCCATGCAGGCCGTCTACGAGACGCAGAAAGCGTTGCGCGAGGGCAGGCCGCCGAAGAACCTCACAGGCCTCCCGTCGCCGGACCTGACCAACCGCGTCATGCGTGAGACCGACGTCAAGGCGCGCAGCGCTGATTTTCTCGGGCTGAAAAAATGAGCCGGGCGATCCTCCAGGTCATGATCCGCGGCCGCGTGCAGGGCGTCGGCTATCGGGCCTGGGTCGAGTATCAGGCGACAACGAGTGGCCTCGAAGGCTGGGTTCGCAACCGCCGCGACGGCAGCGTGGAGGCGCTGTTCGCAGGCACACCGAAGCACGTCGCCGACATGGTCGCGCTGTGCCGCCATGGCCCGCCGTCATCGCGTGTGGATAGCGTGACGAGCGAGACGGCCGGTGCCGATGAGTTGAACCTGCGGAGGGCAGGGGAAGCGTTTTCGGTATTGCCGACGGTGTGAGAGTCACACCTCGCCCCGCAGCGGCGGTGCGCTCCCTCGCCCCGTTCCTACGGAGAGAGGTGAAAAATCACCGCGGCAACTTCGAGATCGCCTCGCTCAGTTCGTGGATCTCGTAGGGCTTGCGCAGGATCGGGAAGTCGCCGCGGACATCGGCGGCGGCTTCGCTGTAGCCGGTGGCGAGCAGGATCGGCAGGCCAGGGTGGATCTGGCGCAGATGATGGGCGAGGCCGAGCCCGTCCATCTTGCCGGGCATCACGATGTCGGTGAACACGAAGTCGACGCCGTTCTTCTCGAGCTCGCGCAAGGCGGACTCGGCGTCGGCAACCCGGTGCACGCGATAGCCGAGCTGCTCCAGCAATCCGATGCTGACGAGCGCGACGTCGGGATTGTCCTCGACCAGCAGCACGGTGCCGCTACCGGGAACCGGCACTGCTTCAGGGATATCGATTGGTGCGGTCGCGGTTTCGCGCGGCAGCAGGATGGTGAAGGTCGTGCCCTTGCCGAGCTCGCTTGCGACCCTGACCGTGCCGCCCGCCTGATGAGCGAAGCCGTGCACCTGCGACAGGCCGAGGCCGGTGCCTTTTCCGACGGGTTTGGTCGTGAAGAACGGTTCGAAGATCTTGTTGACGACGTCCGAGGGGATGCCAAGCCCGGTATCGGCGACGGTGATGGCGACGTACTCGCCGCTGTGGAGCGGATCGTTCAGGACGACGTTGCGTGCGCCGACCGTCACGGTACCGCCGTCGGGCATGGCGTCGCGAGCGTTGATGACGAGATTGAGCAGCGCCGTCTCGAGCTCGGAGACATCGGCCTTGACCGACCAGACCTCGCGGTCGATGTCGAAGGCGAGACGAACGGCGCTCCCGACGCCGGCGTGAAGCACTTCGCGGATCGCCTCGATGCGGTCGCCGAAGCGGATCGCCTGGGGATTGACGCTCTGCCGCCGCGCGAAGGTCAGGAGCTGGGCGGTCAGTGCGGCGCCGCGCTTGGTTGCGGTCTCGATCGCGGACATCGCGCGCTGAATCTTGGCCTCGTCCTCGTCGCGCTTCTTGAGGATGTGAAGGCTGCCGCTGATGATCATCAGGAGGTTGTTGAAGTCGTGCGCGACGCCGCCGGTGAGCTGCCCGAGCGCATCGAACTTCTGCGACTCGGCAAGCTGCCTCTGCATCGCTTCGAGCTTGAGCTGCGAATTGCGCCGCTCGGTGATGTCGCGGGTGATCTTGGCGAAGCCGACCAGGCTGCCGTGCTCGTAGATCGGATCGATGATGACGCTCGCCCAGAAGAACGTGCCATCCTTGCGAACGCGCCAGCCTTCCTCCTCGTAGCGACCGTGGTCCCGCGCGATGCCGAGGGCACGGGCGGGCTTGCCGTTGGCGCGGTCGGTCTCGGTGTAGAAGCGCGAGAAATGCTGGCCGACGATCTCTTCGGGCGAATAGCCCTTGATCCGCTCGCCGCCGATGTTCCAGCTCGTGATGATCCCGGTGGGATCGAGCATGTAGAGCGCGTAGTCCGCGACTCCTTCCACCAACAGCCGAAAACTGCGCTCGCTTTCGAACAAGTCTCTCTGTTGACTGGACTTTGTCGTCATTCTCAACCCGCCTGGAACCGGGGCAAACGCCCGGAAGGGTGTTTGGTTCCCGTTCTCTGGGCCGTTTTTAGGCAAATACGACGGACGGTATACAGGAGGCAAGCCGGCGAGCGCTCTTGACAATCAGTCGCGCTCGTCAGATATTTCTGTTATGACAGAAATAACCGGAAAGAAGAAACTGCCCGCCGCCGTCGAGTGCTTCATCCTGCATTGGGGCGACATGGGGGACGGGTGGGGCGTCAACCGCTCGGTCAGCCAGATCCACGGGCTGCTTTATCTCGCCGAGGCGCCGATGACGGCCGAGGACATCGCCGACACGCTCGGCATGGCGCGCTCCAACGTCTCGAACTCGCTGAAGGAGCTGCTCGCCTGGAATCTGATCCGGCGGGTGCCGATCCTCGGTGACCGCCGCGACCATTACGAGGCCGAGACCGACATCTGGGAGGTCGCCGCGAGAATCGCGGCACGGCGCAAGGAGCGGGAGCTCGATCCGGCGATCACGGCGCTCCGGGCCTGCGTGTCCGATGCGGCCGACGATCCCACCATCAATCCGGTCGCAGCCAAACGGCTGAAGGAGATGCTCGCCTTCACCGAGCTCGCCGACCACTGGTTCATGCAGATGCTGAAGGTGCCGCGACCGCGGCTGGTCGCCTTGATGCGGCTTGGCGAGAAGATCGCCAACCTGCTGCCGCTGGGCAAGGCCAAATAGCGTTGAGGAGGGTGCGATGACGTCGGCTCGATTATCAGGCTCCAGCGCATCTCCCTCAGCTCACGTCAAACTACTCGACGACCGCCGCTTCCGCGCGTTGCTGTCGGACGAGGATTGGGGCCGGCTGCCGCTCGCGACCTGGCGGCGCTTCTCGAAACGCGTCGCCGACGGCGACAGCGTCGTCTATCTCGGCGTGGTCGACGAGGTCAGCTTCAGCGAGATCGGCTGGTGGTTCGCGCAAGCCGCTCGCCTGATCGGCGGACCGCTGCCGACCGGCCGTGACACCGGTGTCCCCATGATCGTGACCGTCACCGAGGACGGCGCGACCGGCGGCCAGACCTGGACCCGCATCTGCACGCGCAAGCGCGGCTTTCCGCAAGTGATCCATTCCGCCAAGCGTTTTGCCGGCCCGACCGGGCTCGAGGAATATGTCGGCTTCGGCGTCTCGATGGCGCTCCGCATCGCGGTCGAGGGACAGGCGCTGACCTTCCGTAGTGCCGGTTACGGACTCCAGCTCGGACGCTTGTGGATCCCGCTGCCGCAATGGCTCACGCCCGGCGATCCCACGGTGACGCATAGCGATCTCGGCGAGGGCGCCTTTCGTTTCACCCTCGATGTCACTCACCCGCGTTACGGCGCGCTGATCCACCAGTCCGCCGTCTTCAGGGAGGCCGTATCATGACGCCGCTGTTGTGGACCCTCATCGCCATCCAGATCGTGATGGGCGTGTTCGACACCTTCTATCACCACGAATTCACCGAGCGCCTGGCTTAGCGCCCGTCGCAGCGTTTCGAGCTGAAGCTGCACGGCATCCGCAACATGCTCTATGCGCTGCTGTTCCTGCTGCTCGACTGGTTGGAGGTTTACGGCGTGCTGGCGATCMTGATCGTGGCAGTCCTGGTCGCCGAGATCGTCACTACGCTGATGGATTTCGTCGAGGAGGATCTGAGCCGCAAACTGCCGCCGAGCGAGCGGATCAACCACACGCTGCTCGCGATCAACTATGGCGCCATCCTGGTGCTGCTGCTGCCGGTGCTGATCGAATGGGCGATGCAGCCGTTCGGCGTGAGTGTCGTGTATCAGGGCCTGCTCAGCATCGCCGCCACTGCCTGCGCAGTCGGTGCAGCGCTCTGCGGCGTCAGGGACTTTGCCGCGATGCGCCGGCTCGGCCGCATGCGAAGCGTGCCCGCGCACGGGCTCGTCGAGAAGCTCCCCGGCCGCAAGACCGTGCTGATCACTGGCGCCACCGGCTTCATCGGCAGCCGCCTAGCGGCGAGCCTCAGCGGGGCAGGGCACGACGTCATCGCGCTGATCCGCAACCCCGCGAAGGCCGAGATGCTGCCGCCGCCGGTCACGCTGATCACCAGCCTTGATCAGCTCGCCGCGGACACGCCAATCGACGCCATCGTCAATCTCGCCGGCGAGCCGATCGGCAACGGCCTCTGGACCGAGGCGAAGCGCGCGAAAATTCTCGGCTCCCGCATCGACATGACCGGCGAGGTCGTAAATCTGATCGCGCGGCTCGAGCGCAAGCCGGAGGTCCTCGTCAACGGCTCTGCGATCGGCTGGTACGGCCTATGGGCCGACCAGGTGCTGACGGAATCGGCGAAGTCACATGCCTGCTTCAGCCACGAGCTGTGCGCGGCGTGGGAAAAGGCGGCGCGGCCGGCCGAGGAGCTTGGCGTCCGCGTGGTCTGTTTGCGCATCGGCCTCGTGCTGGGCACCGAAGGCGGCTTCATCACGCGCATGTTGACGCCGTTCGAGTTCGGCCTCGGCGGTCCGCTCGGCACCGGGCGGCAGTGGATGTCCTGGATCGAGCGCGACGATCTGATCCGGCTGATTGCCTATGTGATGGCGACGCCCGATCTCACTGGGCCCGTCAACGCCACCGCGCCGATCCCGGTCACCAACGCAAAGTTCACCGAAGGGCTCGGCCGCCGTCTGCACCGGCCCGCGGTGTTTCGTATCCCCGGCGGGTTGTTGCGCCGGATCGGCGGCGGCTTTGCCGACGAACTCCTGCTCGGCGGTCAGCGCGTGCTGCCGAACAAGGCGCTGAGCCGCGGCTTTGTCTTTCGGCACGAAACGCTTCGCAGCGCGTTCGAGGCGATCCTGTGAGGTGATGTCATGGCTTGCGAGACCTGCGCCCGGACGACACGAGGCTGGCTTGGCGGATGCCTGACGGCGACGGCCGTTATTCGGCTGTTCTTTCTGTTCATCCTGGCGTTGGCTAGTGCCAATCGCGTCACCCCAATGTCCCCGTGGGATTTTGTCTTCGCGATCTTGATCGGCGTGCCACTGATCTTGTTCTTCGTTTGCGTGCTCAGTGGCATTCCGTCGATTGCGGCAATCTGGCTGAGCGAACGGTTTTGTATCCGATCGCTCGCATTCTTTGTTCCTGCGGGCGGCTTGATCGGAGCCGCGAGCCAGATGGCGCTCTACCGGTCTTTCGCTTCATTCGCCGAACTGGGTTGGCTGTTCGTGGTCGCCGGCTGCTTCGCCGGGTTGGGTTATTGGTATGTCGCAGGCAGATTTGCCGGCACGGAAAAGGGGTGACTTGCGAGCTAAGCCGCCACGCTCCGGAACGTCGCAGCGACCGCGCGCAGCGCTGTCAGCTTGGCGGGATCGCTGACCTTCGAATGCAGCATCACCTTCGAGCTGCCGAGCTTCGGCAGCTTGTGCGCAGGCCCGACGTCGATCAGCCCGGGAGGCGCGATCCGGCGCGCGAGCGGCGCAATCGCGAGGCCAGCTAGCGCGGCCGCGACCACCGCGGTGACGCCGCCGCCGACAAAGCGTTCGCGCCAGGCGAGGCCGGCCTTGTCCAGCGCGCGGATGGCGACGGCGCGGACGCCGCAGGGCGGGGCGAGGGTTGCGAGCGGCAGCGGCTCACCCTTCGGCAGGGTGAAGCGTCGAGCGGCGAACCAGCCGAACTCATCCTCGGTCAGCTTCTCGCCGCCGCGGCGGCTGCCTTCCTGGCGGACGATCACGGCGTCCAATTCGCCCGCGTCATAGGCGTCCTGCATCTCGCGCGAGAAGCCGATGGTGACGGCGAGGGTTAGGTCGGACGACATCGCATGCAGGCGTTCGAGCAGCGGCACCAGCTCGGGGCCCGCGGCGTGATCGGAGATACCAAGCGAGAGCGACTGCGCGGCCGGGGCGTCGCCCGACAGCGCACTGTCATGCGCCTCCATCAGTGCGCGGGCGCGATCGAGGAACGCGGCGCCGTCGGCGGTGAGCCGGACCGCCCGCGGCGAGCGCTCGACGAGGCGTTTTCCCAGCAGTGCCTCCAGCCGCTGAAGCTTGAGGCTGACGGCGGCCTGCGTCGTGCCGAGTGCTTCGGCGGCGCGCGTAAAACTCTGGAGGTCGGCGACCAGCAGGAAGGCCTTGATGGTGGCGATGTCGAGTGTGGCTGTCATTATGAATGGTTATCACTGGTATCAACAGAGATAAGATACTAAAATGACGGAGCAAGGTCTACCTTCTCATCAACGCCGCGCAAACGCCGCGCAGCATCTTGAGGAGAACCACCATGCCCCTGATCACTGTGTCCTACACCGCCTCTCGCCAGTCGCCGTCGCTGAAGGCCGATATCGCCAACGCCGTGTCGGAGCTCACCGCAAAGATCCTGCACAAGGATCCCAGGGTGACCGCCATCATCGTGAAATCGGTCGACGCAGGCGACTGGTTCGCCGGCGGCAAGTCGCTCGCCGAGCAGAAACTGGCCAGCTATTGGATCGACATCCATGTCAGCGAAGGCACCAACACCAAGGACGAGAAGGCGGCCTATCTCGCCGCAATGTTCAAGCGCATGGCCGAGATTTTGGGCCCGCTGCATCCCGAGACGTATCTGCATGTCGACGAGGTCAAGGGCGACGCCTACGGCTTTGGCGGCCTGACCCAGGAGCGGCGCTACATTGCCGGCAAGCTCGAAGTTGCGTTGCAGGCAGCTTGAGGTCGCAAGCCGCGGGTGAAGAAACTCGCCCGCGGCCTGAAGCCATCAGCTCGCCGCGCGGAACTGGACTTCGGCGTTGTTGATGAAGCACGTCTTGTCGAACAGCTTGAGGTCCAGCGGGTTCGGCAGCCTGATATCGTCGAGGTCTGGGCACGGCTTGACCGACGGATCATAGGATCGATCGATCTGGGAGATGAAGACGACGATCAGCCCCGCGTTGCGCGCGAAGGATTTCAGTGCGCGCACCTGAACAGCGAGATCAGGATTTTCCCGCCTCTGGTCGAGCAGTTGCAGATAGTCGATCACCACGACCGTGCCACGAGGCGCCGCGGCCATTTGCTTGACGACGTAGTCGGCGCTGATGGCGTCGGAGCAGTCGATCTCGAACATCTCAGCGAATTGCGCGGGGTCCACGCCAATCGCCCGCAAGCGGTCGAATACGTCTTTCTCGGTGTATTCGAGCGAGAAGAACGCAGCGCGATGGCCCGACTTCATGGCCTCCACCGCGAGTTCGAGGCTCATCAGCGTCTTGCCCTGACCGGGGCGCGCGCCCACCAGCACCAGATCACCCGGCCGGAATTGCGGGAACAGGCGATTGGCGGGCGTCAGAGCGGCGGCCTTTGCCGCGAGCATGCTCCAGGCGGAAAACCCTTCCGTCGCAGCGATGCGGTCAAGCGCGTCGTGGAGCGGAATGCCTTCCTCGCGCGACAGGCGCCTGGCTCGTCGCTTCAGATGATAGATCGGCGCAGAGAGTCTCATCGTCAAAACCTCCCATTGCGAGCAGAAAGCGCAATCCCTCCTTATGCCTGGCGCTCGAACAGTCGGTCCGATGATCATTCGCCCGGCATGAAGTCTGCTTTCCCGGCGGAGGGGGGGAGGCGTGGGCGGCACCGGGATCGACCGTAGCCGATTCCGCGCCTGCGGAGAATGCGGGCGGTGTGTGTCCAACAGGAAACGCTAGACGGCCGCTTCCGCCACCAGCGCGCGGGTTGGCCCGAACAGCTCCTCGAACGCCTGGCGCAGCGCGACGTCGACATCGGCCATGGTCGCGAGCTTGCCGAGATCGACCAGCGAGGTGACGCCGTAGCGGGGATCGGCGACGCCGCAGGGCACGATGCCGGCGAAATGGGACAGCTCCGGCTCGACATTGATGGCGATGCCGTGGAACGAGACCCAGCGCTTCAGCCGCACGCCGATCRCCGCGATCTTGTCCTCGTGCTCGGGCCCCTTGTCGGGGCGCTTCACCCAGACGCCGACCCGGTCCTCGCACCGCTCGCCGCGGACATTGAAGGCGGCGAGCGTCCGCAGGATCAATTCCTCCAGGCTCGCGACATAGGCCCGGACGTCCGGCCGGCGCCGCTTGAGGTCGAGCATGATGTAGGCCACCCGCTGGCCGGGCCCGTGATAGGTGAGCTGCCCGCCGCGCCCGGTGGCAAAGGTCGGGAAGCGGGGATCGAGCAGGTCGGTTTCCTTGCCCGAGGTGCCGGAGGTGTAGAGCGGGGGGTGCTCGAGCAGCCAGACCAGCTCGGGCGCCTCGCCGGCGGCGATCTGGGCGACTCGCGCCTCCATGGCGGCCACGGCCTCCGGATAGGGCACCGGCGCGTCCGAGATTCGCCATTCCACGGGCTCGCCGGTGGAGGCGGAAAACGACGTCAAATCGAGGTCTTGGCGGGGGTTTTGAGGCGAATTAACCATTGGCTAACCATAACGTGGTGATCATCTGGGGAGCAAATGCCAAGTCCTTTGGCTTAAGTCCCAAGTTGCGGCGGTCCTGACAGTGCCCACTCTCGATAAAGTCACCGTGGATCTCATGGTCGTCCTCGGGACGACCACCATGCCGATCCATCAAGTATTACGTCTTTCCCGCGGCGCCATCATCGAACTGGACGCAACCGAGGCCGACGAGGTCAAGGTTCTCGCCAACAATCTGCCGGTCGCCTCGGGCGTCGTGCTGGTCGACCGCAACCGGATCGCGGTCGAGGTCAAGCAGATGCTGCCACGCACGACGGGGACGCGGTAGCGGCCCCGGGTACCCGGCGGGGCCGGGACACTCGATAGGGCCGATCCGGGCATGGGTCCGGATTTTTCCTGCCAAGCTTGTGGAATTCTGGGCCTTTGCAGGCTTGTACCCCTCTGATGGATTTGTTAGATCGGCGCCGTTGATCCGGCAGGCCTCAAGCCCTAAGCCGGCATCCCCAAAGCGCTCGTGGCGGAATTGGTAGACGCGCTGCCTTGAGGTGGCAGTGAGTAAAATCGTGGGGGTTCGAGTCCCTCCGAGCGCACCACAAACCCACCTTTCACGTTGAAATCATTAGACTTTTTTCCGAATGTTACCCGGGAAAGTTACCACTTCGTTCGCGCGCGACGTTCTCACGCTGTTAGTCTCCTGCCTGGGCACAAAATCATCAAGTGACTGGCCCCGATCGAACGTGACGATTTTCTCCATCCCGCTGATCCCGAGCCTTTCTCGATTCGCCTGAGCGATGTAGTGGGCGGGCATTTTGGGGTCGGTCCAGCCGAACATCGCCATCATCTGGCTCTCGGTGCAGTCGGCGTAGGCCGCGACTTCGGCTCTCGCCTTGCGGACGCCATGGCAGCTTTTCTTCGGCTCATTCACCCCGGCCAGGACCGCGAATTTTTTGAACTTGGCCGCCCATGCCTTCTTGTTCATCGGGAGAACCCGACCGCGGACGAGTTTGCCGGTGAATACCTCGGCGCCGACGATGTTTGCCGCGCGCGCTGCCCTCAGGCTCTCGGCGAACTCCGGATGGACGGGCACCGTTACGGTGGTATTGCCCCGGCTCTTGTCGGTGGCGATCTGCACTGCCATCTTCCGAACGATCTGCCGCAGGTGAGGTGGCCCAAAACGATGGGCATCTCCAAGCCGCAGGAATGTGTAGTGCAGGATGTCGAACATCAACCGGGCTTCGGTGCCCAGCGACCACCTCGCGCGGTAGCGGGCCATGTCGTCCTCGGTCCAGGGCAGAAAACCGCCAGTTTCGCGGCTCGCTTTTGCCTTGCCGGATTTCAGGCCGATGGTCGGATCGTCGTCTTCGTCGAGATGTCCCTCGTCGATCATCCAGCGGATCATGCCCCGAACCGCCGATAACAAGTTGCCCGCCTGCGACGGGGTACGCGCCTTCATCTCCGCCCTGATGACTTTGCGCGTCAGCACCGCAAACGGCTTCTCGCCATTCTCGGGCAGCAGCGACTCGATCAGTCCGGTACGCTGGAGTCGGGTCGATTCCGCAAGGCCCTCGTGACCGACACTGAGATCGCCGAGCCAGTGGTCACTTCGCTTGTAGCCGTTCCAGTACCAGCGCAGCGTACCGGGGCGTGCCGGCGTCTTCGGTGGAGCAGGGCGGTCCTCGTTGCGGCTTCTGCGCGTTGATGTAATCRCTCTCGTCGCCGTATAGCGCGATCTGGGCGGCAACCGCGGCATCCACCTCGTCGCCGAACTCAGTCGTGCCGTATGCAGCCTTGATCCGGATCTTCGGCAGCCGGTTGCGCAGTTGCACGTAGTACCTGACTTGACCACGTTGGCTTACGTCGACGTGCAGGTAGCGACGTTCCGGCTGGTCCGGCTTCGCCATGCCTTTGACGCGACGCATGCGCAGAACTCCCCCCAGTGCCGCAACGCCTGCCTCGTAGGCAGCGTCGAACGCTGGCGTTCCGTATTCCTCGGCGATCCCGATCCTTCGGCCCTTACTGCTGACTTTCACGTACCAGCGCAGTGAGCCGGACTCGGAATAGTTGAAATAGAGATACATCCGACGATCCCCGGCTGCGCGGGGGTCGCGTCGTTCCTTCCCAAGCATTGGCGTCTCCGTGGACCAATGCCTGGAGTCTAGCGATGCGGTGACTCCGCATCAATTGCATAAGGTGCGTTTCACCCGCTTTCGGTGCGCTTCAGGTGAAGCCGTAATGCTTCAGAAGGTGTCCATACCGGGTCAGTATCATCCACCGGTTGGGGACCTGAGGCACTCGTTGTTAGCGAGATCCGAATAGTGCCTTCTGCATCAACTATGACCGCGCTCGCGCCAGCTTCTTTAGCGGCGCGGATCGCGCGAGCAATATCTGCCTGTGTGACTTTGGCTGGTCGCCGCGGCATGACCATCTCCCGACTGCAATGTTAGCCGGCTTCTCGCCGTCCAGGATGGGTGACTGCGAAATCAAAAGTGGAGGAGGGAGCGTGCCGCGCGGCCTCATTTAACTGCGTCTATGACGTTCACTCTAGTGAAGCCAAAGAAAGTCTGGAGAACGATGGGCTAGCGGAAGAAGAAAAAGCTCTTTCGTGGGGCAATAAAGTCGAAAGCAAGGAAAGAGATCATTTTCTCTTGACCCATTCCTTGTGAGGGCACCGCGCAACCGTTTCACTGATGCAATAAGGGACTTGTAACGAGTCGCCGCGCGAAGATCGCGCCGAGCTGTAATGCCTTAATGTCGGTAGCCGCAACACGATCCGTTTTGAGAAGATCGTGCCGATCTGTGGTGAGGAACAGGCCCATCTTCAGCATTACCCGTCAATCGGACAGCCTCGGGCTTGTCATAGTTCGGGCGACGGCGCTCCTTGGAACGACTAGAACGAGACAGCTCGTCGCTCGCTTATCAGCGTCAGCAAAATCGGACACAGACCCTCCGACCTGCGTAAACGATCTGGTCGGCGTCAGCCGAGATGCGTAACTCTTCGCTGAACGGCGCTGTCAGGCGAAATGTCGAGAAGATCATGTTCAAGCCGGCTCAGTCCGGCGCGCATGCCATCGGCCCAGCCATATAGGAATTCGACTTAGCGAAGGACGCCCGCCGCATCGAGCGTGCGCGCGTCGTTCGCCGCGTGAATTAGACCGCCATATCTGTCGGCGATCGGCTGGAACGCCGCTGGCAACCGATCATTGATAACGAGATGATGGCAGTCGTCGAGGTGGCCGCCTCGAACTGTCGCATTGCGCCCAAACTTGGTGATGTCGGCCACCAGTACGACCGTTCGCGCGTTGGCCGCTATGGATTGCCGAGCTTTGACTTCATCGACATGGAAATCGAGCAGCGTCCCGTCCTGATCAACTCCGCCGACGCCGAATATCCCGAAATCGGCGCGAAAGCCCGAAAAGAAACGTGCGGCGGCTTCGCCGACGATATCGCGGTCGAGGGAGCGGAGCGTACCGCCCGCGATCGTGATTTCGACGTCTGGATTGTGTGCGAACGCCGCGGCGACGTTCAGGCTATTGGTGATCACTCTGAGATCGCCGCGGCGGGAGAGTGCCTGCGCGACATATTCGGGCGTCGTGCCGAGCCCGATCATCAGCGACGCGCCATCGGGAATAAGTTTCGCGGTCGCTTGCGCGATGCGCTGTTTGGCGTCGGCGTTCAATCCCTGCCTGCTGCCATAGGCGAGGTTCTGATTCTGGACGGGGAGGCTGACGCCGCCGTGGATCCGCCGGAGCAGCCCCTGGTCGCAGAGCGCATTTACGACGCGGCGAATGGTTTGCTGCGTCACGTCGAACCGCGTCGCAAGATGCTCGATCGAGGCGAAACCTTCGCCTCGCACAATCTCGAGAATGTGGGCCTGGCGTTCGGTGGTGGTGCTGAGCATGGGCTCTCCGTGCCCACCGAAAGTATCATTCGAACATGCTTGGCGCAAATTTCTATTTCATATGCTGTCATATTATGTTCATATGAACAAAATAATCGCTACGCCGATGAATGTTGCGTGGTCATGGGGAGAGACACGGATGGATCGGTCTGCGTGTCGTGACCGACCTTGCGCTGCTCCGCGCGAGCAGGACGCAACGCGTTTGCGCGGCGACATTTTGCACAGATCACCGCAATCGAGAGCGAATCGGCCATGTCGGCGATCACGCTGAGCCACGTCTCCAAGTTCTGGGGTGCGATGCGCGCTGTCGATGACGTCAGTCTGACGGCGGACGAGGGCTCGCTGCTGGTGCTGCTCGGGCCTTCCGGATGCGGCAAGTCCACTACGCTTCGCTTGATTGCGGGGCTCGAAGAAGCCGATGCGGGCACGATCACCATTGGCGGCGTCGACGTCACGCATCTCACCCCTGCGCAGCGGAAGATCTCCATGGTCTTCCAGTCCTATGCGCTGTTTCCGCATTTGAGCGTGGCCGAGAATATCGTGTTCGGCCTGCGCGTGCGGCGCGTATCGCGCGCCGAGCGGGACGAACGGCTCAAGCGTGTGGCCGACATCGTCGGGCTAAGCCATCTGCTTGAGCGCAAGCCTTCGCAATTGTCCGGCGGCCAGCGCCAGCGCGTGGCGCTAGGACGGGCGATCATCGCGGAAGCGCGGGTCTGTCTCATGGACGAACCGCTCTCGAATCTGGACGCCAAGCTGCGCCACGAGATGCGAACCGAGATCCGCGCGCTGCAGCAGCGCCTTGGCATGACCATGGTTTACGTGACCCATGACCAGACGGAAGCCATGACGATGGCCGACCGGGTCGTGCTGATACGCGACGGTCGCATCGAGCAGAATGGTTCGCCGGAGGAGCTCTACAACCGCCCCGCAACGGCGTTCACGGCGCGTTTCATCGGCACGCCGCCGATGAATCTCGTGCGGCAGGGCGATCGGCTCATCGGCATCCGGCCGGAGCACATCCGCATCGTCGCAGGCGGCGATCATGTCGTGCGCGTCAAGGCCGTCGAGCATCTCGGCGCGGACAGCATCGTACTGTGCGAGATTGATGGGCAGCCCATCTCGGTGCGGCTTGATGGTTTCAGCAAGGTTCAACCGGGCGAAAACGTCGGGATCGCGTGGGACGCGGGGCACGAACACCGGTTCGATTCCACCACGGAAGTCCGGCTGGAACACATTGTCAAAGAGGGGCGGCTGGCAGCCTCCGACCGTTGAGAGCGGTGGCTTTAGAACGGCCAAGACAGATAACGAAGGAGACCAAGATGTTTGCTCGACGCACGATGTTAATGGCAGCCGCGTTCGCTGCATTCTCCATGGGCGCCGTCAGCCCGGCGGCCGCGGTGGATCTGACGATGTACTATCCGGTTGCGGTCGGTGGGCCCGTCACCAAGATCGTCGACGACATGGTCTCGCGCTTCGAGAAGGACAATCCGGATATCAAGGTGACGGCGGTCTATGCCGGCAACTATACGGATACGATGACCAAGGCGATGACGGCGATGAAGGGCGGCCAGCCGCCGCAACTGTCGGTGTTGCTGTCCACCGACGTGTTCACGCTGATGGACGAGAACGCGATCGTGCCGCTCGACGGTCTCGTCAGTGACAAGGCCTGGTTCAAGGAATTCTATCCGGCCTTCATGGCCAACGGCCAGATCGACGGCAAGACCTGGAGCATCCCGTTTCAGCGCTCGACCATCGTGCTGTACTGGAACAAGGACGCCTTCAAGGAGGCCGGCCTTGATCCGGAGAAGGCACCGGCATCCTGGGACGAAATGGTCGAGATGTCGAAGAAGCTGATCAAGAAGGACAGCTCAGGAAACACCACGCGCTGGGGCGTCGAGATTCCCTCGACCGGCTACGGCTACTGGATGCTGCAGGCGCTGGCCATCGAGAATGGCCAGAAGATGATGAACGAGCCCGGCAACGAGGTCTACCTGACTGCGCCGAAGACTGTCGCCGCGCTTGATTACTGGGTCGACCTGTCGCGCAAGCACAATGTCATGCCGACGGGCAGCGTCGACTGGGCCACGCTGCGCACGGACTTTCTCGAAGGCAAGACGGCGATGATGTGGCATACCACCGGCAATCTGACTGCCGTCAAGGATGCCGCAAAATTCCCGTTTGGTGTGGCCATGCTTCCGGCCAAAGAGCAGCGCGGATCGCCGACCGGCGGCGGCAGCTTCTACATTTTCAAGAGCGCCTCGCCCGAGCAGCAGAAGGCGGCCGTCAAGTTCATCGAGTGGATGACTGCGCCCGACCGCGCGGCGGAATGGAGCATGAAGACCGGCTATGTCGCCGTGTCGCCTGCCGCCTACAAGACCAGTGCGATGCAGGACTATGCCAAGGGCTTCCCCCAGGCGACCGTCGCGCGCGATCAGCTCGAGCATGCGGTGCCCGAGCTCTCCGTCCACGAGAACGGCCGCATCTACAAATTCGTCAATGATGCCGTGCAGGCGGCGGTCACCGGCACGCAGAAGCCGCAGGAGGCGCTGGCCGCCGCCCAGCAGCAGGCCGATCGCGTCTTGCGAACCTACAAGTAAGGACAATGGTGGGATGGTGGTTCGCCGCCATCCCACCGCCTGGCGAATGACCGACACCGCCGTATCATCGCCGATTGCACCACGCCGCGCTGGATCGCAGGCGTGGTGGAATGCCGTAAACGCGTGGCTTTTGTTGTTGCCAGCGGCGGTGTTGCTGGTGGCGTTCACCCATTACCCGATCCTGGCGACGATCCGAAATTCGCTGTTCATCACGCGCCGCAACGGCACCGAGGTCTTTGTCGGCCTCGACAGCTATCAGGCCATGGCAGCCGACCCGATCTTCTGGAAGGCGCTGGTCAACAATTTCTGGTTCGCGCTCGGCACCATTCCCGCGTCAATCGCTCTGGCCTTGCTAATGGCGATCTGGGTCAATCGGAACATGCGCGGCCGCGGTTTCCTGCGTTTGGCCTATTTCACCCCGACGGTGCTGCCGATGATCGCCGTCGCCAACATCTGGCTGTTCTTCTACACCCCGGATTACGGCCTGCTCGATCAGTTGCGCGGCCTTTTCGGTCTCGGTGGTTGGAACTGGCTTGGCGATCCCTCGACGGTCATGAGCTGCCTGATCGTGATGGTGATCTGGAAGGAGGCCGGATTCTTCATGATCTTCTACCTCGCAGCCCTTCAGCAACTTTCACCAGACCTCGAGGAAGCTGCTTCCATCGAAGGTGCGGGCCGCTGGTACACCTTCCGCCGGATCACGTTTCCCTTGCTGATGCCGACCACGTTGTTCGTGGCGATTAACGCGGTGATCAACTCGTTCAAGCTGGTGGATCAGCTCGTCATCATGACCAAGGGTGGTCCGAATAACGCCAGCACGCTGCTGCTGTACTACATCTATGAAGTCGCATTCACGTTCCAGGATTCGTCCTACGCTGCGACGCTGACGGTGGTGCTCCTGGTGCTGCTGAGTGCCGTTGCACTGGTCAAGTTCGGTTATCTCGATCGCAGGATCCACTACCAATGAGAGGCCGGACACATCCCGTCGAGGCCGTCGCTGCCTGGGTCCTGGCTCTAATCTGGCTCGCGCCATTGGCCTATGCCTTCTGGAGCGCGCTGCATCCGGCCGCCTATGCGACGTCGTTCAGCCTCTCCGCGCCATGGACGCTGGAGAATTTTGCGCGCGCCTGGAAGCAGGCACCATTCGCCCGCTATTACCTCAACACGATTGTCCTTGTTACCCYGGTCCTGATCGGGCAGCTCATTCTCTCGACGCTCGCGGCCTATGCCTTTGCGCGCTTCAAGTTCAGGGGCAGCGGCATCGCATTCGCGCTCGTTCTGCTCCAGCTGATGATCATGCCCGACGTGCTGATCGTCGAGAATTATCGCGCGATTGCCAAGCTTGGTCTGCTGGACACAATTCCCGCGATTGCGCTGCCTTATCTCGCCAGCGCCTTTGGCATTTTCCTGCTGCGGCAGACCTTCAAAAGCGTCCCTCAGGAGCTGGTCGAGGCCGCCCGGGTCGAGGGCGCGGGGCCGCTGGGAATCCTGTGGCGGGTCTACGTGCCACTGGCACGTCCGACCTACTTAGCGTTCGGTCTCGTCTCGGTCAGCTACCACTGGAACAATTTTCTGTGGCCGCTGATCGTGACGAACTCGGTCGAGGCGCGGCCGCTTACCGTCGGCCTCGCGGTATTCGGCGCGCCGGAGACCGGCGTGGACTGGTCGGTCATCACCGCGGCAACGGTGATGACCATGGCGCCGCTGCTGATCGCGTTTCTGCTTTTCCAGCGGCAGTTCGTTCAATCCTTCATGCGTGCAGGCATTCGTTGATGCGCCTTCTTACCTGGAACATTCAATGCGGCAAGGGCTGCGACGGCGTGACCGATCTGGCGAGGATCGTCGCGATTGCCAGGGAAACGATGGATGCCGACGTCTTCTGTTTCCAGGAGGTAAGCTCGAATTTCGCCAAGTATGACGGGGGAGGTGATCAGAGCGCGGAGCTCGCCGCGCTGCTGCCGGGCCACCTGCCGATATTCCGGCCCGCGATCGAAACCGTCGATCAGGCCGGGCAGTTGCATCGCTTCGGCAACATGACCCTGTCGCGCCTGCCAGTCGTGCAGATCAACAACCACATCCTGCCGTGGCCGGGCGCGGGGAGCGTGCGCAGTATGCGGCGCCACGCGCTGGAGGTGACGGTTCAGGCCTCCTTCCGCGCTCTACGTATCGTCAACACGCATCTCGAATATCATTCGGTCGCGCAGCGCGAGGCGCAGATCACGCGTCTGCTCGACTTGCAGGAGGACGCGTCGACCGGTCCGAAGGCGCCCACCAGACAGCCCGACGAGCCCTATGAAAGCCAGACGGTTGCGGCATCGAGCCTGATGTGCGGCGATTTCAATTTTGACGTCACCGATCCGCAGCACGCGATGATTGACCGGTCCATCCGGCCCGGCCTCAACTATCGCGATGCCTGGACAGCTGGTCGGCCCGGCGTGCCGCGATCTCCAACCTGCGGGCTGTATGATCACGCGCAATGGACAGATGGCCCCGATTGCCGCGACTTCATCTTCGTGACGGAAGATCTGGTTGATCGAATCAGGCACGTGGACGTCAATGGCCAGACCGATGCGTCCGATCATCAACCGGTTCTGATCGAGTTGGCTGACTGAAATGACAAAGTCTTCAAAACTGGTTGCGGCGAAGAAAGGGCGGATCCTGCTCGTCAGGCGACGGCGTGACAAGCTCTGGATGTTTCCGGGCGGCCGTAAGCAAGACGGGGAAAGTGAAAGGAAGTGCCTTCACCGTGAAATCCGCGAAGAGTTGCCCAAGCTCAAACTTGGCGAGCTCAAGCTGTGGAAGGAGGTGAAAGGCAAGAACCGGGAGACCGGTCGAAGGATGAGCGACGCCATCTTCGTCGCAAAGAAAGCCTCAGGTCCATTGAAGATCGGTGACAAGAAAGAGATCGACAAGGTTGCCTGGCGAAAGCCGCGCGGGATCCGACTTACGGCGACCTCGCGCTACATTCGGGACAAGCTGTTCCCAAAATAAATCATTTGTGGTGCGACAGAATAGCTTGTCGGCGGCCATAGCCTGGCCGCCTTCGGCTGAAGGCGCGCGCCTAACCCGCGGATGGCGCGTGTGCGGTGAAACAAATCTGCCCCCTTTCATCGCGCCGGGACATATGTCATTGTATAAATACAAATGCTCAATGGGCGTCGAGGCCGGCCAGCTGACCGAGCTTTGACAGGGAGGACCAACCATGAAACGCGCTATTTTCATCGCCGTTTTGTTTACGGTTTTGGCGTTGGCCCCCTCGGCGAAAGCTGCGCGGATAGAGGTGCAGTGGTGGCACGCGATGAGTGGTGTACTGGGTGATCGGCTCAACGAGCTCGTTGAGAGGTTTAACAAGTCGCAGGACAAGTACACGGTCGTCGCGGTCGCCAAGGGCAATTACGATGAGGTAACCAATGGCGTCATCGCCGCCTACCGCGCCAAGCGGCCGCCGGAAATGGTTCAGATCGCCGAGCGTGGCTACCTTACCATGTTGTTGTCGGAGGCGGTCGTACCAGTGCAGGACCTCCTGGAGAAGCAGGGCTACAAGATCGATTCCGCCGACTTCATCAAACCGGTGGCGAGCTTCTGGAGCTACAAGGGGCGGATGTCGGCCCTGCCGTTCAACTCATCCACGCCGATATTCTGGTACAATAAGGATCATTTCCAGAAGGCGGGTTTCGACAAGCCGGCTGGCACCTGGCAGGAGCTGGAAAAGCAGCTCTACGCCATCAAGGCTAAGGGCATCAGCGAGTGCGGCACCGTACTGCCCGGCGATTTTTACTGGAGCCTCTTGGAGAACTACAGCGCCATCAACAATCAGCCGTACGGCACGCTTGCCAACGGCTTTGACGGGCTTGGCACGGAGTTCGTCTACAACAAAACCAAAGTGGTCTCCCAAGTCGCGCGCCTGAAGAAATGGCTCGACGACGGCATCATGCAAATTGCGGGGCAGGGCTTCAGCCCCGAGCAATTGTTCACATCCGGCCGGTGTTCGACATTCGTCAACTCGACCGCGTCGCACGGCAATATCGAGCGTAACGCTACCATCAACTGGAGCGCTACGTTCCTGCCGCATGAGAGCGACATCAATCCGCCGCTCAACAGCACCATCGGCGGCGGCGCGATCTGGGTGATGAAGGGCCATACGCTGGAGCGTTACGAGGCAGTGGCGGCCTTCCTCAATTTCATTGCCCAGCCGGAGACACAGGTGTGGTGGCATGGCGCGACCGGCTACGTTCCCGCGACCAATCGCGCCTACGAGTTGGCGCGCGAGCGAGGCTATTACAAGGACCATCCGACTCGAGAGATTGCCGTGCTACAATTATCGCGCGGTACACCCAACGAGAACTCACGCGGCTTCCGTTTCGGCAATTTCGTGCAGACCATGCTAGCGCAGCAAAAGGAGGTGGAGGCGGTCTTTGCGGGCCAGAAGCAACCACAGCAGGCGATGGACGACGCGGTCAAGCGCGGCAATGAGATCCTCCGTCAGTTCGAGAAGCTCAATGCGGGGAAAAATCTCGAGTGACTTCTGGCGGCGTACGTTCATCAACGACATGGCATGACGTGGCTGGGCAGGCACGATCGCGTTCCGCGGGGGCCGCCGAGCCGACGTTGCGCGGCTCCGACCCGGCATCCGCGCGCCGCAAGAAAGCGCGGCGCGCGCACGAGCCCGGGTTAAAGCGGGCGAATTTTGGCGAGGGGCCGGGCCTTCCAACCTTGCTGCTGCTGCCGCAATTCTTGATCCTGCTGTTCTTCTTCTTCATCCCGTCACTGCGGGCGCTGACGCAATCGGTTCTGCTCGCTGATCCCTTTGGTACAACAGTCCAGTTCGTTTGGTTTGATAATTTCAAGGCGTTGTTCGCCAGCGACGACTACCGCCAGTCGATGTGGGTGACATTTCAGTTCACCGTCGGGCAGAACTTGCTAACGCTGCTGGTGGCACTGGTGCTCGCCTTTGCCACCGACCGCATCATTCGCGGCCGCCCGATCTATCGCACTATTATTCTTTTGCCCTATGCGATTGCACCTGCAATCGCCGGCATTCTCTGGGCCTTTCTGTTCAATCCGGCGGTCGGCCCACTCGCTCAGATCCTGCATGCGCTTGGGATCGCCTGGGACCCGAACCTCAATCCAAACCATGCGCTGATTCTGGTGACGCTCGCCGCCTCCTGGAAGCATATCTGCTACGATTACATTTTCCTGGTTGTGGGGTTGCTCGCTGTACCGGTATCGCTGATGGAGGCCGCGGCGGTCGACGGCGCCGGACCGATCCGGCGCTTTGTCTCGATCGGTTTGCCGATGCTCGGACCGACCGTGTTCTTTCTCGCCGTGATGAACTTCATTTACGGCTTCTTCGAAACCTTCGCCATCATCGATGCCGTCACCAAAGGTGGACCGGCGGGCGCCACCAATATCCTCGTCTACAAGGTCTTTGTCGACGGCTTCGTCAATCTTGACCTCGGTTCCTCTGCGGCGCAGTCGGTGCTGTTGATGAGCTTTGCGCTGCTTTGCACGCTGCTGCAGTTTCGCTATTTCGACCGCAAGGTCAATTACGGGGTCTGAGATGGTCGAGCGTGCACCTGTCCTCAACTTCGTCTGCCACGCGATACTCATCGCTGGCGCGTTGATGGTGTGCGTGCCACTCTATTTCGCCTTTGTTGCGGGTTCGCTCTCGATCAGTGAAGTACAAAAGGTGCCGCTGCCCTGGCTGCCGGGCGATCAGTTCCTCGCAAATCTGCAGGTGGCTTGGGCGAAAGCGAATTTCAGCCGCACTTTCGTCAATTCGGTGGTGGTGGCGCTCGGCATCACCGCCGGCAAAATCGCGGTGTCCTTGCTTTCGGCTTTCGCCATCACCTATTTCCGCTTCCGCTTCCGGATGTTGGCGTTCTGGCTGATCTTCGTCTCGCTGATGTTGCCAATCGAGGTGCGGATCGTGCCGACCTTTGAGGCGGTGGCCAACGCGGCGCTGCCGCTGCAATGGCTCGCTGATACCTTGCATCTTTCCGATCTCTGGCGCTGGATCAGCGGCCACGACATCACGATCGCGCTCGAATGGAATATGGTCAACACCTATCCAGGCCTGATCTTGCCGCTGATTGCCTCGGCGACCGCAACGTTTCTGTTTCGCCAGTTCTTCCTGACCGTGCCCGACGAGCTCTGCGAGGCCGCGACGCTCGACGGTGCCTCGCCGTTGCGCTTCTTCTGGAGCATCCTGCTGCCGCTCTCGGTTCCGAACATGGTGGCGCTCGCGATCATTCTGTTCCTGTTCGGCTGGAATCAATATCTTTGGCCGCTCCTGTTCACGACCGACAAGGACATGGCGACCGCGGTCATTGCCCTGAAGAACCTGATCCCGCACTCCGACAGCGAGCCGGCCTGGAACGTCGCCATGAGCGGCGCGCTCCTGACCATGCTGCCGCCGACACTGGTAATCCTGCTATTGCAGCGCTGGTTCCTCAAAGGCCTCGTCGATAGCAGCAAGTGAGGAGATAAAATGGTCTTCATCGCCGGACATCGGGGCGGACGCGATCTGTGGCCCGAGAACAGCCTGCTCGGCTTCCGCAAGCTGTGCGACGTTGACGTCGACGCGGTCGAGTTCGACGTCCACCAGAGCTCGGACGGTGGCATCGTTGTGATCCACGATCCCGTGCTCGACCGCACCACGCATGATTCCGGTCCGGTCGGCGAGCGCAGCCTGAACCGGCTGACCTCGACGCGGCTACGCGACGCCGGTGACGAGTGCATCCCGACGCTGTCTTCCGTGCTCGATATCTATGCTTCGACCTCGCTCGAACTGCATATCGAGATCAAGACCGACGCGTTGGGTAACGCCTACCGCGGACTCGAGGCTAAGATTATCGAGGAGATCCGGCGGCGCGATCTTGAGCGACGGACGGTCATCACCTGCTTCGTCCCCGAGGTGGTCGAGACAGTGCGACGGCTGTCGCCGGACGCGCGCGTGCTGGTGTCGCTCGACCGCCGCTCGGCGGAGATCATGGGCGGGATTAGGCCGGCGCTGGAGCGGCTTGCGAAAATCCGCGATTGCATCGTGGCGATTGAGAAGGCGCTGCTGACGCCGGCATTGCCGCTGGCGCTGGACATCCTAGGTACGGCCAGGCTCGGTGCGTGGGTCACCAATACGCCGGAGGATATCGGCTACTGGCTGGCGCAGCCCGTGCGGCAGATCACGACCGACCGGCCGGATCTCGCCGTCGATATCAGGCGCAAGCGCGTGGCAGTTCCCGCCGCGTCATGACGGGAATTCCGCGCCGGCATTTTCTCGTTGGATCGCTGGCGGGCGTCGCGTTTGCGGCTCCCTTCGGGATCGTGCGTGGCGCACCTGTCACCTTCAGTTCCGATCCCTATACGCTCGGAGTCGCCTCCGGCTGCCCGCGCGAGGACCGTGTCATGCTGTGGACGCGACTGGCGCCGCACCCCCTCGAAGAGGGTGGCATGCCCGATACCTCGGTCGAGGTCGAATGGCAGGTGGCCGAGGACGAGAAGTTCTCACGCATCGTTGCGCGTGGCGCCGAGCGCGCGATGTCAGAACTCGCGCATTCCGTCCATGCCGAGGTGAGGGGACTGCAGCCCGATCGGGTCTACTGGTATCGGTTCCGCGCCGGCACGGCGGTCAGCCCAGTAGGGCGCACTCGTACGGCGCCTGCCGGGCACAAGGCGCGCCTCCGTTTCGCCTTCGCCTCCTGCCAGCAATACGAGCAGGGTTTTTTCAGCGCGTATCGTGACATGGCCACGCGCGATCTCGATCTGGTCGTGCACCTAGGTGATTATATCTACGAACGATCCTGGGGGGCACGGCATGTGCGCGAGCACGACGTCGGAATTCCGAGGACGCTAGCCGAGTACCGTAATCGTTATGCGCTTTACAAGGGCGATGCCGATCTGCAGGCGGCTCACGCGGCCTTTCCGTTTCTGTCGATCTGGGATGATCACGAGGTCACCGACGATTACGCGAATGACCGGTCCTACACGGTGCGCGAGGCCGTCCGGTTCCTGAGGACCCGTGCTGCTGCGTACCAGGCCTATTACGAGCACATGCCACTGCCGGCCTCGGCGCGGCCGCGCGGACCGGATGCGACGATCTACGCGCATTACCGGTTCGGCGACGTAATGGACGTGTTGTTGCTCGACGACCGGCAGTACCGGTCGGCCCCTGCCTGTGTAAACGGCGGACGGCCGACCTGGACCCCACCTTGTTCGGAGCGGGTCGAAGAAGCGCGCACCATGCTGGGGCAGGCTCAGGAAAGATGGTTCGATAGTCGCCTTTCTGATTGCCGTGCGTGCTGGACCGTCGTCGCGCAGCAGACCTTGATGGCTGAGGACCGGCGCCGCGCTGACGACGGTGACCGCTACTGGATGGATGGCTGGGACGGTTATCCCAGCGCCCGCCGGCGGCTGGTCGATGCGCTCGTCGCGCACAAGACGCGCAACCCGATCGTGATCGGCGGTGATCGACATGCCTTTTTCGCCGGCAGCATGAAGCGCGATTTCACCCGCCCCGAGGAGCCGACGGTCGCGACCGAATTCGTCGGTACGTCCATCACCTCGGAAGGGCCGGGCGAGACAACGACACACAAGGCGCTCGCGGATAATCCAAGTCTTGCTTTTGCGCGCGGCGACAAGCGCGGCTATGCCACGGTCGAAATCGACGAGAAGACCTGCACGGTGGGTTTCGAGGCAGTCGACGACGTCAAGGATATCAAGAGCGGCGTGCGGCGACTCGCGACCTTTGTGGTCGAGGACGGAACGCGAGGAGCAAAGGCAATCTGAAATGGCTGTCGAATCCGAATTGATGGCATTGATGCACGGTGCCGAGCCAGTTGTAATCCGGGCGGCCGCGACGCTGGTCGAGATGCAGCACGGTCCACGCGCGACGACGCGCAAGGAACTGCGCGATATCGTCACCGACGCCGATCTAGCGGCAGAAAAGATCGTGATTGACGGGCTCCGGGCGCTGACGCCCCGCTCGGCAATCCTGTCGGAGGAGGCAGGCTTTAGCGGCAACGCAAAGGCGTCGCGCTGGATCATCGATCCCCTCGACGGTACCATAAACTACGCAGCCGGCTTGCCGTGGTTTTCGGTCAGCGCGGCCTATCACGACGGTGGGGAGGCGCTGGTCGGGTTAGTCGAGTCGCCGCTGTCTGGTATTAGCGGCCGTTATGTGCGTGGTGCGCTTGCGACCATCAATGGCGAGCCAGCGGGAGTGTCGGAAACACGGTCGCTGTCCGATGCGGTCGTATCAGTCATCCTCACCTCGCATTTTCAGCCCGACGAAGTGCGGGCCGCCGCGGCCATCATCGAGCGGCTCGGTTCGGTCGTCCGGGGCGTCCGCATTGTTGTTTCCGGTGCGCTCGAAATGGCCTGGATCGCGGCCGGCCGGCTCGACGCATTCGTCTCGCTCAAGTCAGATCTCGTCTCGCATGCCGCGGCCATGCCGCTGCTGCGCGCGGCAAATGGGCGCGTGACGACGATCGCAGGTGTCGATTCTCAATTTGACGATTTGCAGAAGATTGCCACAAATGGTCACATTCACGATGAGCTTCTGACTTTGCTCCAGGAGATTGCGCTTTGAGTGACCAGACTGTTTTGCGGATTGCTTGGCTCTATTACATGGAGAATTTGACCCAGGCCGAGATCGGCGAGCGGCTCGGGCTGACGCGGGCGCGGGTCAATCGCATGCTGTCGGAGGCACGGCACTCCGGCATCGTCAGCATTAGGCTGAATTCAGAGTTTGCGAGCTGCACCGAACTGGAACATCAGTTGCGCGAACGGTGCGGGCTCGACGACGCGGTGGTGATTCCGAGCCCGGAAAACCCTGAACTCGTCGCGAGCTTGATTGGTATGGCGGCCGGGAGTTACCTATCGAAAGTTCTGGAGGATAAGCGTCCGCGCACGATCGGCATTGGCTGGGGCGCGACCCTGCGTGAAACGATCCGCCACGTCACGCCTGCGGAATACCCAGAGCTCTGGGTCGTCTCGATGATGGGGGGCCTCTCGCGAGGGCTCGAGCTCAATACGTTCGAAATCGCAGGCGAGCTGGCACGCCGACTGCACGCCAAATGCAGTTATCTGGCCGCTCCGATCTACGCAAGCAGCAAGCGCTCGCGCGACACGCTCATGGCACAGGACGTTTATGCGGAGGTTCTGGAGCGCGTCAGCAACCTCGAACTTGCGTTGCTCAGCTTGGGCGACCTCACGCCGCGCTCCCTTCTGGTGCGGCACGGCCTTCCGCCGGACGTAGGTATCGAGGATCTGCGTGCGGCCGGGGCGGTCGGCGACGTGCTGGGACAATATCTTGATCAATCGGGCCGGCAGATCAATCACGGCATCAATTCCCGCGCCATCGCTCTGCCGATCGAAAAGCTTGCGGAGACACCGACCGTGATGCTGATCGCGGGGGGCACCAACAAGGCGCCCGTCATCGCGGCTGCGTTGCAGGGAAAGATCGGCAAGGTGTTGGTCACCGACGAGAAGGCGGCTGCCGGAGCGCTCAAGCTGATCGGTAAGCAGAAATGAGTCTGTTTCTGGGACTCGACATCGGTACGTCAGCCGTAAAGGCGATAATCATCGATGCCGAGGACCGTGAGCAGGCGAGCGCAGTCGCTCCACTGTCGATCGATCATCCGCACCCGCTCTGGTCCGAGCAGCATCCCGACGCCTGGTGGGCGGCCTCGGCGGCCGTGCTCGACCGTCTCGCCGCTGATCATCCGAAGCTCATGTCCGGTGTGGCGGCGCTCGGACTGTCCGGCCAGATGCTCGGTGTTGCCCTGATCGATGCCGCTGGACGACCGATCCGGCCGGCACCGCTCTGGAACGATAGTCGGGCCGGCGCCGAATGCGCGGAGCTCGACGTAAAAGTGGCGGATTTTGCCGGCATTGCCGGTGCGCGGCCGATGCCGGGCTTTTCGGCCCCGAAAATCCTCTGGCTGTCGCGCCACGAGCCCGAAGCCTTGAAGCGTACGCGTTGCATTCTGCTGACGAAGGACTACGTGCGCCTGTGCCTGACGGGCGAGGCGATTTCCGATCGAGCGGATTCGTCGGCCACGCTGTTGATGGACACACAGGCCGGAACATGGTCCCCCCAGCTTGCGGAAGCCTGTGGCATCAGCACCGGTCTGCTGCCAGAACTCGTTGAGAGCGGGGAGGTCGGCGGCACCCTGCGGCCAGAGTTGGCACGGCGGTTTGGCCTGCGCAGTAATCTTCCGATTGCGGGCGGTGCAGGTGACAACATGGCCGGCGCAATCGGTGCCGGCGTGGTTCGGACCGGCGACGCATACATCAGCCTTGGGACGTCGGGGGTCTATTTCGTTGCCAACGACCGTTTCGTTCCGGCACGCGGCCAGGGCATGCACACCCACAGGCATGCCGTGCCTGGCTTGTTCGGCCAACATGGTTGCGTCCTGAGCGCAGCGAGCGCGCTGAATTGGGTTGCCGGTATCCTCGGCGTCGTCTCGATCGAGCGGTTCCTCGCCGAGATTGAAGCCGCGGATCTGCCGCCGGCTGATATACCGGTGTTCTCGCCCTATCTTGGCGGCGAGCGGACACCGCATGACGATCCGCTCGCCACAGCAACCCTATCGAATCTGCGTGGCGCGGCGGGGCCGTTGCACATCGGTCGCGGCGTCATCGAGGGCGTCGCTTTCGCCATTGCCGACTGCCACGACGCGTTGATTGCGGCCGGCGCATCGATCGGAACGATCGCACTTGTCGGCGGTGGTGCGCGCAGCCGGTTTTGGGGGCAATTGATCGCGACCGTCATCGATCGCCCGCTGCTGCTGCCGCCATTAGCTCTGCTGGGTCCGGCGCTCGGTGCCGCGCGGCTGGCACGCCAGGCGAGCGGCGGTGGATTGAGCCACGAGGGCGACCGCCATGGAATGACCATGCTTGAGCCACGCGCCGGCTGGCGTCCCGGTTTGGAGGAACGACGCGCCATCTATCGGCAGCATTATGCCAAATTGCCAGTATGAACATTTGTAAATCAAGAGATACATATGTATAGTTCGGCCTCGCGAAGGGCGGTGGCGCCGAAAACATGCAGGAATCAAGGTTTTGAACATGCGCGCAGCGGTGCTCCACGAAGTTCGCGATATTCGCGTCACCGAAATTCCGACGCCAACGCCGGCCGCTGATGAGGTCATCGTGAAGGTTAAGGCCGTAGGCGTCTGCGGCAGCGATTTGCACTCGTACCTTGAAGGCGGCACAACGGGTCCGACCCGGATCAATCCGTTTGTGCTTGGTCACGAATTTTCCGGCACGCTAGTTCCGGAGAGTGCGAAACGGGCAGGCTTACCGGCGGATGCGCTGTTCGCCGTGGACCCTTCGATTTCCTGCGGTCGTTGCGAGTGGTGTCATCGCGGCCATACCAATCTCTGCCCTAATGTGCGGTTTCTGGGTTACGCCCCGAACAACGGGGCGATGGCCGAGTTCATCTGTGTGCCGACATCCGCGTTACACATCGTGCCTGACAGCATCGATCCCGCAGGTGCGGCCATTCTGGAAACGCTTGGCGTTGCGATCCACGCCATGGATCTCGCGCGCTCCCGATTAATGGAGACCGTCGCAGTGCTTGGCTGCGGCCCGGTCGGTTTGCTGCTGATACAATTGGCGCGCCTCGCTGGCGCCAGCAAGATCATCGCGATTGACCCGATAAAGGAACGGGCGGATATCGCTTGCGATCTTGGCGCCCACGTCAGCTGCGGCAGTCCTGAAGAAGCTATCGGCTTTACCGACGGCCGCGGCGCCGACCTCGTTATAGAGGCGACGGACTCCTCGCACGGCTTCGAGCATGCCGCGCGCAGTGCCCGCATCGGTGGTCGACTCGTCATCGTCGGAATCCCGGAGAATAATCAGTATGTGCTGAGCGGCGCAGAATCGCGCCGCAAGGGCCTGTCGATTAAATTTTCACGTCGCATGCCGGAGGTCTATCCGCGAGCGATCGCTCTGGCAGAGGGCGGTCACGTCAAACTCGCCCCCCTCGCAACGCATCGGTTTTCGCTGGACCAGACGCCGGCGGCGTTCGAGCAGCAGGCTGCGCGCCGCGACGGGATCATCAAGGCGATCATTTACCCCTAACCCTGTGCCCGCGAGTTCAATGAATGGCCAAAGCGCTCATTTTCGACTTCGATGGCGTTGTCGCTGACAGCGAGGTTCTGGCCAACACTGTGCTTGCCGAAATCGTAACCGAGCTTGGCGTGCCGACGACGGTTGAGGACTCTTACCGTGCCTATTTAGGTAAGCGCTTCAGCGAAATTCTCGCTGAGATCGACAGGACGGTCGGCAGACAGCTGCCTCTCTCATTCGGCGACCAGTATCAGGCCCGCACTCTGGATCGTTTCAGGCGATCACTGCTGCCGATTGCCGGCGTGCGCGAATTCATTGCAAGATTCGATCACGTGCCGCGATGTATCGCATCGTCCTCCTCGCCGGACAGGCTCGCTCTTTGCCTTGACGTTATGAATATGACGTCTCTTTTCCATGGGCGTGTATTCAGTGCGTCCAACGTCGAACGGGGCAAACCCTACCCCGACATCTTTCTCCACGCTTCAGCCAGCATCGGAATTCCTCCAAACGCGTGCATTGTTATTGAAGACAGCCCGAGCGGAGTGACTGCGGCAAGGGCAGCGGGATGTACGGTCGTTGGACTACTGGCTGCGGGACATATCCGCGAAGATCATGGCGCCTATCTTAAGAAGGCGGGGGCGCACTACTTGGCGCTGGACTATCTTGAAACTGAACAGATCGTTGCTGAACTGCTCGACTGACTGGCCTGCGCAAACATGTCCTCAACCGCTCTCAAGCGCTGATCGGTAGCGATCGGGACTTGCTCGCAGTCCCCGCAACGTCTTGGCATGGGTTCACAGCCTCATGTTTGCCGGACCAGYGAGAAGCAGCGCCTAAGGTTGGGCGCGTCCGCTGGTCGCGGGCCGGGCTCTTGTGGACGAGCCGCTTCGCGTCACGTCCATCGGCTTCGATCCCTTGCGCAAGCATATATAATGTGTCGCTCGCCGGAGGCACTCGCACGAAGGGCTGCCGCTTCGCGGCACCGCTATCACTGCCCGTCGCGCGGGTGCCTTGTTAAGTGGCTTTGGGGACAGTAAAGTGGTTCAACCCGACAAAGGGGTACGGGTTCATTCAACCTGACAACGGCGGCAAGGACGTCTTTGTTCACATCTCGGCAGTTGAGAAGGCTGGTTTCTCCTCGCTTGCGGAGGGAGCCAAGGTTAGCTTCGACGTCGTTTCAAATCGCGGAAAAGACTCGGCGGAAAATCTACGCATCGGGTGATGCGCCTAGCATCCGATCAAACAGGTTCGCGGCGTTTTCATCGGCCAAGTCCGAGGTTGACTGAGGGAGGGGCTCGCCGGGGCTGGCGAGAGGCGAGCCCTCAACCCCAAGGCCGCGAACTCTCCGGCAGCCTTGACGGAAGGCAGCATTCTGCGCCTGAACGTCGTAAATATGAGCGTTAAAGCGTTATCGGAATTTGGCGAGGCACCTCGCGCTTCGCCGCGGCTCATCGTCGCGGCGGATGAGTACGACACACCAAGACGAATAGCGGACTATGAGTTGATCACAGCAAGGACGCCGTCCACGAAAGCCTGGCATTCAGCGTGAGCCTTGAACGTGCCTTTGTATTTGCCGAACAGAAAGACGGTTCGTCCGTAGCCCGTCCCAAAAAAGTATTGGCCAATGTGCTTGCCGGTTTCGTCTTTGATCTCAATGCTGTCGATGCTTTGCGCTGCCTTGAGGTCGGTCGCGGGAAGCTTGATTTGCACAAAGTGTCTCCGGGGCATTTTGGCGAGATCGCCCCTGGCAGGTTAATACGCGGCTGCTTGGAAGGCGACTCCATCAGGAGGACGGAAGCATCCGGTCTAGCGGGTTCGACGCGTTTTCCACGTCCGGAAGGTCGGTAAGGGGATGCTAGCGCGACCATCAACTACCGCTGATGCCCCAGCCCGATTCCGAGGCTGAGCGCCTTCTGACGGAGGGCGCCAGCGGTGCGCTTCGTCATCTTGGCTATTTTGACGACAGGCGTTCGCGCCTTTGAGTGCGCCTTTGCGCCGGGCTCAGGATATTGCCACAGCGGTTCGCGGCGATAAGTCCAAGGATCCGGCAAAAAAGGTTGATGAGCAGGCAGATGCGTTCGATCGCGCAACGGAATCGATAGAGAAGCACATCGCGCGACTGCAGGCCGATGCTCAGGCTGAGGGCTTGGGTGCCGCAGCTCAAGCTCAGATGCGCGCAGAGGCAACGCCGGACCAATCACAACCAGACGTCAACGCGCGCGAGCCGATGAGACGTGCACGGCGCCATCTCTGGTTTGGCCAAAGTTACATAGTATGACGCTCTGCTCGTCGCGAGAGAGTGTCGCGTGACTTCCGAGTAAACTTACGATCTTTTGTGCAATCGATAATTCTTCGAGAAGATCGTTGCTGGAAGCTTTGGTTTTCGTCTTGAGTGATTTCAAGCTGCCTTTGTGAAGCTGTCCTCCGCACCGCGCGTAAACAGTTAGGATCTCCTGTTGGGTTAGATATTCGCCTTCGAAATCCGAAAAGTGGTGGCGCCCCGGGGCGATGCGCTGGCCCGTTACAGGTTGCGGAAAAAATCGAGGATGAATGCTTTCCATCCGTTTTATGATCTGGTCTGCCGCATAGGCCTTTTGCATCGTGTTGCTTTTAGTCTCCTCCAAC
Source organism: Bradyrhizobium sp. 2TAF36 (assembly GCF_052114925.1). NCBI lineage: Bacteria > Pseudomonadati > Pseudomonadota > Alphaproteobacteria > Hyphomicrobiales > Nitrobacteraceae > Bradyrhizobium > Bradyrhizobium sp. 2TAF36. Next base: position 31,425 of record NZ_JBFRFR010000058.1, read on the forward strand.
TCTTCGTGAGCGACCAAACATGCCAGCGCGACGCACTCGCAGGACATACGAATTTGCAGGGTGCAGAATTCCTTCACGAAATGTGAATGAAGTGGAATTACACCATTCGCCGCGTCCTCAATTGCAAAAGTACGCAGCTTAATTTCACTCATAAATCCTGCGTATTGATCCAAGAGCCGTTTATTTGCCTGCTCTGTTTGCCTTTTCGAAGCTCGYGAAAAATTCAATTTAGACATAGTTCAGTTCTCACGGGGTAGCTCCGCGATGGCCCGGCGAAGCTTGATTTCGATGCACCGAGCGTAAACCAGTTCGCCGTTCCAGCCGGTGCTGTGAGAATGACYAGCTGTTCTGGCGCAAACTCTTCTTCACAGTGGTGGCAGCGAACGATCATGGGGGGCTCGGCGGCGTGGGGCGAGTGGGTGACGACGTTCTAGTCGGTAAGCACGTCACGACAGGGGGATAATCTGATTCCCACCGTCAATGCCGTAAGAATACTTCACAAGCTTGTGCCACGTTGGTTTTCCGGCAGCTCCACCACTTGGACAGGAAGCTTCACCGATGCATTGATATTTCTTGAACACATGAATGCAATCAGAGTCTCGAAGGTTGGCAATATGCTCGGTGACCTGAGACGTATAGGCGGAAACCGGCATTCGTGGTTGAGTAAATTGGGGATGGTACACGGCAATCGTTGGGGGGACGACCTCGTTGTTCGGCGTTAATGAGAAATCAAAAACCTCGACACGCTCGTCTGGCTTCGTGTGCTCGACGCAGTTGCGAATCTTCCTAATTGATTTGCAGAAATTCGCCACGTCTGATGTCAGCCCAATGTATTGGCTGTCACCTTTGTGTTTTCGCGATACTTCCTCCGCAAGGCCTTCAAACCACCCCTTAAACTTGCTTCCGTAGAACATCGAAGCAATTGCAAAGAGTGCTTGGAGCGCGTGATCGGCGCGTTGAATGAACTCTTTGCAGCGTGGCTCAAGGTTAAGCTAGAAGCMGGCGGCAACGATGCCCCCAGCCTCCACCGCCGCCAGGCCCGTCATCCGCGGCCAATGAGGATGGCGGGCCGCCTCTATTACCTCCTAGGCCCGCCAGCAGATCGGCGGCCGGTCGTATCTGACAACCATCAAGCCTGCGCCGCCGAGGCCGCTCCAGCGTGAGTTGGGGCGGGCTACCGCCTTCCCTGGAAGCGCGCTAAGCGTGTACCGATGAGGGAGGTCACATGTCAGACAAGGCCCGCGAGTTTATCGATTTCTGGGTGGAGAACAGCATCCACGCTGTCGAACAGTACCAGAATGCGGGCGCATCGCAGGATGTGGCGGAACTCACGCGGCGTCTCATCGAGGCTGCCAAGGGGCAAGGCATTTCGGAGGCCGACTTGCAGGCTGCGATTGGCGACATCGCCGCCTATATCGAAGAACTTCTGAGGGCGGCAAACAGGGCTGAAAGCGAACGGCGTCAGCCTACGTAGGCTTCGTCAACCTATACACATCACCAGGCTGAAGGTTAAGCTCTTCGAACATTCGCTGCTGCTCTGCGGTGATCGGGACATCCAACACTTCCGCGGTCCAGCCTTCTGGAACGGCAGCGAGAACCAATGTCAGCGCCTGACTCGGTTTAGCGAGTGCGATCCAAATTTGCGTTGTTGTGTCATCCGCCGTCACTTGAACGACCAAAAACGACTCTGCCATTTCGTTCAATGCGGCAACTAGCGCCCTGGTTTCTAATCCGAGGCGACTCGATCTCGCTTTGCCGGTCCTCCTACCTGCATATTCTCCAGCGCGGTTGGCGGCTGCAGACCGGGAGAGGTCAACCATTCATTGATGTTCGCGGCAGTATCGGCCTGGCGGGCTCGTCTGAGGTAGAGCTCCCGCTGGGGGCCGGGCGGCAACTGTGCTGCGGCCTCGCAGCGCGCAGCCTCTTCGGCCAGTCGCTCTTCAAATGTCTTAGTATGTTTGGTTCGGTTACGACGCTTGATGGTCATGGCTCTACTCCCTTCCGGTGAAGGCGGGAGCGCTGACCGGGCGCTCTCGTCATCGACATGTTGGCCCATAATCGTCAGGTTGGCGCAGTGTTCCAGCCGCACACGGCCTCCCGCTTGGCGCTAGCCGGTAGCAATCCTGCGGTCGGGCGGGCGCTCTACTTCCCGCCGTTCATGGCGTGCGCCATAGGGGGGCTGGCCCGCCTCGCAAATGCCTTAGCTTGGCGGGCCTTCACCGACGCGCGCTCTCGCACCTCAGCTTTGGTGATCGCCTTCGTCAGCGCCTCCCAGGCAGCGCCATGGAAGGCTGTCTTGTCATCGCCATCGTATTCGAGCTGGCGAAGGGCGATGCGACAAGCAGCGAGCAGTTCGCGCTCCAGCGCCGTGAGATCAGCCATTGCGGCACCCCCTCGCGCTGTGTGCATGGTGCGCGCATGAGGGAAAATTGCTTTTCGACGGAGCGAGAAAGATCGAAGCTAAGTCTCTGATCTTGTTGGTGAGCGCGCTGGGGCTCGAAGCCAGGACCCCGTGATTAAAAGTCACGTGTGCAAGCTGGCAGATTGAATCCGGCAAAGGAAAGATCGCCCAAAGGGCATCGCTGGCAACATGTAGGTGAGCAAGGCGCCTTCGAGGATCTCAAGGGCCGCGATCAAGACGTTCGTTGGACGGTAAAGGCACGTTTGCCCACGGAAATGCACCTAACCTCTCTGTCAGGCTCCGTAACCATTTGAAATCAAAGAAAGTTAATGCGCCCTCCGAGCGCACCAACCTCGAAAGCCGATCGATGGGAGGACCGGCTCAGGGAGCCCAGGTCTTCGCCGTTCGGCCGTCCCCGCCTGACGGTTCGAGTGTAGGGCTGGCGGCTCGGCGTGATCGCCGTTTGCAACAGGGCACGCGTACTGAACATCACGCAGGTTGCTCATCACCACGGCGACGACACCAGTAGCCAGACGCCGGCGGCCGCACACGCAATGCCGGCGGCGCGCGCGATCCATCGTCCGATCGGCGTGTGTTTCTCCAACAGGACGAGCAGGGCCAAAAGCGCAATCCAAAGCACGTTCATCACCCCGCCTACGAACAAAAGCGCCATCAAGACCCAGCAGCAGCCGACACAATAACCTCCGTGCCGCAGCCCCAGCAGCAGGCAGCCTCGCAGGTCGTCGCGAAAGCCGCCGTGGCGCATCAGGAACAGAAATGGCGACTGGCATTTGGCGAGACAGACGTTTTTGAGCGGCGTCCATTGATAGACTCCCGCCGCGATCAGCACGATTGCACTGAGCAGATTGCTGGCGATCGTCATCCGGGAATCCAGCAGGACTGCCCGCTCGATCGCCCATTGGAGTAGGGTTGCTGCCAGCGAAAAGCCGCCCCAGGCGAGGAGATAACCGGCCGCAAACCAGCCGGTCGCAGCGAACGGTTTGCCCTGCGCTTTCCCTTGTCGACCCACGCGGGCGTACATGAGGATCATGGGTGCTGCCGAGGGTGCCATCATTCCGACCATCATCACCACCCACATCAGCAACACATACGCGAACTCGATCGCTCGCCATGGCTCGCTCGCCGGCAACATGATTCCGATTCCGGCCGGGATCATGCGGAACCCGGTCATGTCCATGCCGCCCATGTCCATGTCCTTGGCAAGCCAGAGCACATAGACCCATGCCAGCGCGACAATGATCCCGATCGCGCCGCCGACGATCCAGCGATCGCGCCGCAGCACGGTTTCCAGGGGGCCGTCGGTCATTTGCGATAAGTGTTGCCGGCCTTCTCGCAAGGCCGGGTCAGGAGTTGCATCACGCCTGGTTCGACCAGCGGATCGGCGCATAGAGGCCGTTCTTGCCGGAATTGTCCCAGCGCATGCCATGATCGCTGAACGTATTACCGGCGGCACCGACTGCCATGACCATCCTGTCGGGGCTGACTGGATGGCCGATGTTGGCCCACATTTCCCCGCTCGGATGCATGGTCGGCAACGGGTCGACGGACATGTGCAGAATATCAGGGATTTCCGCGGACCGCGTCTTGCCCTCGATTCGGAATGTGATCGGGACCTTGCGAACCCCCAGGTTCTTGCTGATCAGCGGTGTGAACGCGGCCATCGGACCACCGGCGGCGCCGGTGAAGATCGCGGCTAGAGCCTCGGTCTGCTCATCGTTGGCGCGCTGGTCGATATAGGCGGCCACCGACCAATCTCCGTCTGCCATGATCCCTGGCGCGTGGAGGATAACCAGGACATTGAGTCCATCGAGCTCGATGTTGCCATAGCGGCCGCTCTCGACGTGGAAGATCAGCGGTACGTTACAGAAGCCCTCGGTCGGTCGCGCGGTCAGCGGGGGAGCCGCCGACACGAGGCAGGGACACACGATGCTGCAATTGCAATTCTCGAAGTAGTCACCGGAAAGGTGCCATGGGACATCTGCCATCGCTATCTCCCGCTAGGCCGAACCCGTTAGATTACTTTCGAATGAGCTACGTGCAGTTGAAAGTTACGCTGCGTGGCGAAGTCCCGCAAGCTGAAGTCCCGCAAGCTATTGTGAGGTTCGGTCAATCCACGGGAAAAAGCACCTATCAGCTGGAGATCCACCCAAACTCTTTGCCCATTTCCGCAAGCCATTGAAACTTCAATATATGCGACCGCCCTCCGAGCGCGCCAAACGGCGGATCGCGCCGCTTTGGCCGGGGTAGGGGCCTGTTTCTGCCGAATGCCCTCTCAGATCAAGTCGATGATCTGATCATAGAACATCAGACGAGAGTGGCTGCATCGGACGAGATGCGTCTGAGCGAATCTATTCAGCCAATCTGATTTGCCGAGATTGACCACGGCAGCCTGGCGCGGCGGCGGTCCCCAATCGATTGTGTCGAAACTGAAATTATAGACTTCCTCCGGCGTGAATATCGAAACCTGTGGCCGATGAATCCGCAGATGCCTCATGTCGCTTTCGATAGAACAGTGCGCGTCCGGTTGGAATGAGTTGGAGCGGGCAAGGCCTGGAACACCGGCCACCCCGGGGGATCCTCCCTGCTCACGCAATTGTTCCTGGACGTAGCCAGCCAGGGGCGCTGGTCGATCGACACCTTCTTATTGCGTTTCTATGCTATCACATCTTATAATTGATAAACCCAAGAGACACGAAATATCGGTCGCTGGCTTCCGGGTCCGAACACGGGCGGCTGGAGTCGAGCACCTTTGCAAGGAGGGCAGCATGACGCTCAAGTCGGGATTCCAATTCGCGGAGGCGCAACTTCTGCTTGAGATGGCGCAGCGTGCCTACGCCGGCACGCCATCGCTGACCGAAGCGGTGGCAACCTGCGGCGTGCCCTCCGTGCCCGATCCAAGCTCAAATTGGGCGGTCCGCAAGGACCTCACCCCGACGAGTGCCACGCTATTGGATAATTACTGGCAGGTCTGGCAGAACCAGAGTGACACCACCCAATACGCGATCGCAGTGCGTGGCACGGTCGCAAGTGCGGCCAGCGTGTTGGCCGACTTGCTGTTCCCCCTGATCAACGCGCGCTTTGACGTGAAGCTCGGTCCGATCTCGCTGCCGTTCTATCTTGCCCGCGATGAGGGTGACAGTGCGGTGAAAGCCGGTGTGCATTCGGGCTTCGCTCTGAGTTTGCTGCTCATGCTGTTCACCACCGATAGCCCGTTGTTCGTGACCTTGGGGCTGCTTGCGGAGCAGGGCAACGACGTCTACATCACCGGGCACAGCCAGGGTGCCTCGATCGCCACGCTGCTGACCTCGCTGGTCCGGCACTCGACGGATGTTTTTAAGGGGCCAGCCTACAAGACCTATACCTTCGCGCCTGCCAAGGCCGGCAACGACCATTACGCATACGATTACGCGCGGCTTGCCGCCGTCGACGGATACGGTTGGGCCGTGACGTCGACGCAGGACTGGGTGCCGCAGGCACCGTTTGCCCTGGAGTGGATATCAGACCTCAACACGCCAAATCCGCTGCGTGGGTTCGGCGGCAGTCCCGATCCTGAGGCAATGATCGCGCTCGGCAGCGTGGTCACCGGCGGTGAGAGCGCGGTCAATCGCGTTCGCGACGATGCGGTGAGGCGGCTCAAGCAACGGGTCGAGAGTCTTTCTCGGAGACTGACATCCGAGACGATCCATTTGACCGCCGCCGATCTCGGCGCGGCAACCGCCGCACCGATCACGGGATCAACGATCTCGGACTTGATCCAACAGATCCTCGACCAGCTTCAGGCCTCGCTGAACTATGCTGACGTCGGCGCGCTGCTGCCGCTCTTCGCCAACCCGGGCGGCAACCCGACCGATGGGACGCCGGGATGCCAGAAGCTGGACTATTTCTGGCAGCACCACCTCGGCAACTACCTGAAATACATGAAGCAGCAATATGGCGGCTGAGCCGGGAAGGACTGCGTGCGCCCTCCGAGCGCACCACCTTCATCCTTATCGCTGTTTTGGCTGGATTTCGGCGACTGCCTCGCGCGGTGCTCGTTGGTCCAAGCGATCATCAGCTTGTCCGCCGGTCAAAGTGACCGGCGGGAATATGCTGTCGTAGATCGCACGCGCCTCACGGATGAGGCGCTGCCGCTCGAGCTCGGATTTCGGAACGAATCGAACGACGTTGGTCATTTGCGTTCCGCGGCTTCGTCCGCGCGGCGCCAGACCGGGAAGGGGTCTGCGAGCTTCGCCCATTCCGTGACGTTCATCGCCGGCTTCCCCGGGACGAGGCAGGCATCCAGACGGGCGCGGAGCGAACCTTCATCCATGCCGGTGCCGATGAACACGATTTCCTGGCGGCGATCGCCGTAGATGTCGTTCCAGTTCGCACGCAGCTGTTTCCGCCAGGACGGATCATCCGGCCAACGTTCCGCAGGTACGGCCGCCCACCAGAAGCCAAGCGCCTGCGTGCGCGTGATCGTGCCAGCCTGGCTGATCTCGCCAAGCCATTGCGGGCGCGTTGCCAGCCAGAAATGTCCCTTGGCGCGAATGACGCCGGGCCAGGGCTGCCTGACGAACTTGTCGAACTTTTCGGGATCGAACGGCCGGCGCGCGCGATAGACGAAGTTTGTCACGCCGTATTCCTCGGTCTCCGGCACGTGATCGGCAAAGCCGTAGAGCTCCTTGAACCAGAGCGGATGCTGCTGCGCCCGCTCGAAGTCGAACCGGCCGGTGTCGAGAACGCGATCGAAGGCGACCCGGCTGTGGTTGGCTTCGATCAGATCCGCGTCCGGATTGAGCGCGCGGATGATCTTTCGCGCTGCCTCGCGTTGTGCGGGCGACGCGTCATCGACCTTGTTGAGAACGATGACGTCGGCAAATTCGATCTGCTCGACGAGGAGATCGACCAGCGTGCGCTTGTCGTTCGCCAGCGCTTCGCCGCGCTGATCGAGAAAATCCGTCGACGAATAGTCTTTGAGCAGGTTCACGGCGTCGACCACGGTGACCATGGTGTCGAGACGCGCCACATCGGAGAGGCTTTCGCCGTCTTCGGAACGGAAATCGAAGGTCGCCGCAACCGGCAGCGGTTCGGAGATGCCGGTGGATTCGATCAAGAGATAATCGAAGCGGCCATTTTCTGCGAGGGCGCGCACCTCCTTCAGGAGGTCGTCTCGCAATGTGCAGCAGATGCAGCCATTCGTCATCTCGACGAGCTTCTCGTCAGTCCGGGACAGGTTCGCACCGCCATCGCGAACCAAATCCGCATCGATGTTCACCTCGCTCATGTCGTTGACGATCACCGCCACCTTCAGGCCGTGCCGGTTGTTCAGGACGTGGTTCAGCAAAGTGGTCTTTCCAGCCCCGAGGAAGCCGGACAAGACGGTGACGGGGAGTTTTTGCATGGAGATCGAAGAGCCTTTTCAACGGGATAGGACGGTGACGCTTGGGGAGGGACATTGGGACCGGGTATGTAATGTTATAACATTACATTCGTTGGCGGCGCCGTCGTCAAGTCGTTTCGCAGCTCAGCTGAAATTCGCGAACATTGAGGTGGATGATCGTTGTAACGATCGGCTGCCGCTCAGCTCCAGGCAGCAGCGCGCTCGAAGGCCTCGCGCGACGCGCTCAGCCATATTCGTCGCCGATCCCGTATTCGCGGTAGATCTCGAGCGGATCCGTGTCCGGAAACAGGCGGCATTTGGCCTGGGCGAGGTGCAGGCTCACCGCCGACGGCTCCTTGCCGTTCGCCAGCATCTTGCGGATGTCGTCCATATGCGCGCTCGGCTGGTGTTTTGGTTCGAGCTGCTCCAGCGCGACGAGCGCGGTCGCCAGGGCCTCGGTCAGCACCCAGTCGTCGTGGCCCGTGATTCCCTTCTTCGGCATCGGCAGACCCCACATGCGGTGGCTGTGCCAATGTACCGTAGCTTCCGGCGAATCTCCATCGCGCAGCTGGCAACCTCGCGTTTACGTGGAACACGCAGGCCCCGGTACTCTCGCTTGCATTGTGAACGCCCGTGGCTAAAAGGCGGCCGGCGATCGTATCTTTGTCGAAATAAAGATGGCGTAGACGGGTCGCACCGCTCAGGGCTGGAGCCAGCATGGTCTTTCTTAGCTTCGTCTACCGCTTCGTGACGAACTTCGCCTTCATGGCGATGGTCTATTTCAGCCTGAATTTCATGGAGAAATACCAGAACCGGGCGATCCTCGCGATCCTGGTGCTGGTCTATGCCGGCATGCGCGCGGCCTCGACGCTGCGTGCGTTCTATTTCTTCCAGAAGATCGAGAAGCTGGAGGCGGAGACCAAGCGCCTGCAGGCTCCGATCAATGACGGTTCGGGCGCAACGAACGCGCGCAAGCAGGTCGTGGCCGACGTTGGCCGGCTGCGCCGCGACGGCGAGCTCAAGTCCTGTATGGACCTGTTCTTCCTGGCGCTGATCGTGCTGCTCTGTGTCGCCAACATCATGCGCCAGTAGAGCTTACTGCGCGCGCTTCTTCAGGCTGGCGACGCGGGTCGGATGCGTCGCGGAACTCCGCGGTGTGGCGCCCTTGGGCGCCGTGCTCTTGGGGGCAATGCTCTTGGGGGCGGTGCCCGTAGCCTGCGCGGTGTGCTTCGCTCCGGCCGGCGCCGTATGTGCGGTCCGATGTCCGCGCGACTTGCCGGCCTTGCCCTTGGCCGCATGGGGCGTCTCGGCCGCCATTGCCAGCCGCATCGCGGCGCGCCGCGACAAGGTCGTCGACAGCAGGACCTCGACCGAGCCCTCGGGGATGGCAAAGAGATCGCGGTCGGGTACGGGCAGGGTGGCCGCGACATTCGCCAGCGCCATGGTCTTGCGCGGCAGCAGCGGCTGATGCTCGGTCTGTGCGTTGAGGTCGGCAAGCGAGGGCGCCGGCAGCGTCTTGGTCTGCGCGAACACGAAGTTCGGCACCGACGGCCAGCGTGCGATCGGCACCGTCTCGGTCGGCGGATGCAGCAGCCATTCCACCGGCGTGGTCGGCGTCGCCGGCCGATCGGCGGTCGCGGGCACCACATGCACGATGCGATAGCCGCGCGCCTTGAGGTCGCGGATGATCTTCGGCAGCGCCGCCACCGTACGGGGCTGGATGTCGTGCAGCAGCAGGATGCCCTTGCCCTTGGCCTCCAGCCGCTGGATCGCGAGCTGGTAGACGCGGTCGGACGACACATGGCGCCAGTCGTCGGCGGGGAAGTCGGCGCTCCAGACCTGGATGCCGCGCGAGATCAGGAGGTTTTCGACGCCTTCGGCGCGCATCAGGCCGGGAATGCGGAAGAACGGCGCGAGCTTGGACGGATCGGTCATCGCGGCCGAGGTCCACTCGATGCCGCCGTTGATCTGCGCCTCGGCCTTGTCGAGCGGCATCCGGTCGAACGTCAGCGGATGGTTCATGCTGTGCGTGCCGACAGTGTGGCCCGCGGCAATCAGCTTGCGCACGCCTTCCGGGTTCGCCTTGGCCTGCTCGCCGATGATGAAGAAGGTAGCCTTGATGCACTCGTCGTCGAGCATCTTGAGGATCTGGTTCGAATATTTCGGCAGCGGACCGTCGTCGAAGGTCAGGACGACTTCATGGTCTTTCAGCGGCAGCGTTTCGCGGTACTGCATGGTGCCGATGCGCGGATGCTCGCGCGCATCGACCACGAGGGTGCGGGAGGTCCCGAGTGCATCCGGATGGCCGGGACAGTCCGCCGCAAGGGCCGCCGGTGAACCGACGACCAACAGCCCCAGACACAGGACGATCCACGATCGCGTCCGAACAACAACGCTACTTCCGATCATGAACCTCGTCTGCCTCTTTACGCGACTGCCGCCTTAATTGGTCGGAGACGCCCAGAAACGGTTCAGGCGCAATACCCTCTACATCCTTGCATGCCGTAGCATGAACAGACTGTTAATAGGGCCCAAATCACCCCATTTTGCACCGCCGTGACATTACGGCATCATTGCGCATCGGCGCTCTTCTGTGACGTGCCCGCCGGCACGACGTGAACGACGCGATAGCCGTTGTCCCTGAGGTACCGCAGGAAGGCCGGCATGATCGCGGCCGTGCGTGCCTTGGGGTCGTGGAAGAGGATGATGCCCTTGCCGGCGCCGGCGAGGCGCTCGGTGACGAGCTTCAATTCCTGCTCCGGCGTCATCTCGTTCCAGTCGCTCGCCCAGAGGTCGGCCCCGAACACGACGATGCCGCGTGACTGGAGCAGGTCGAGCTGCGCTTGCGTCCCCTCGAAATAGGGGAAGCGGAAGAACGGTGTCGAGGGCGTCACCGTCGACACGCCTTTGAGCGCCGTCTCGTCGGCCGCGATGCCGCGGTCGATCTCGCTCTTCGCCTTCTCGAACGGGATCCGCGCCATGAACGGGTGCGACCAGGTGTGGTGGCCGATGGTATGGCCCTCGCGGGCAATGCGCTTGACCATGTCAGGATGTTCGGAGGCGTGCAGGCCGATCAGGAAGAAGGTCGCGCGCACGCATTCCTGCGCCAGCGCCGCCAGCACCTTCGACGTCGTCGGCGGATGCGGGCCATCGTCGAAGGTCAGCACGACCTCGTGATCGGCGAGCGGCAGCGTCTGCGGAAAGCTCTTCAGGCCGACGCGCGGCGTGGTCTTGGCGTCGACGCTCAGAACGCGCGAGGTGCCGAGCGCGTCCTTGCGCGGGCAGTCCGCGGCCTCCGAAGAAGCGATGCCGGTGAGGCCCGCTAAGACCGCGCCCACCGAGATCGACATCCATTTCAGCCGAAGCATCTTTGCCATTGCGCTCGCAGTTCGCTTGTGGGTATTGCCTGACCGTCAGCTCAGACCACTCGTTCCAACCTGTCAAACGGCGAGGCGCGCCATGGATGAACATATGGACGGTGCCCCATCCGCCGAGGCCTCGGTACTCGACCACGTTCCGATGCGCAATGAAGACGGCGAAATTCGTCATGAATTCGTCGAGGAGATCGCCCATGCGATCGAGGCCGGCGACAGCGCCGCGCTGCGCGCCTGCGTCGCCGAGCTGCACGAGGCCGATCTCGGCGATCTGATCGGAGCTCTCGCGCCCGACCACCGCGTTCGCCTGGTCGAGCTGACCGGGCGCGACTTCGACTTCTCGGCGCTGAACGAGCTCGRCGAGGGCGTGCGCGAGGAGATCCYCGAGGAGCTGCCGCCGGAGACCGTTGCGGAAGGCGTCCGCGAGCTCGAATCCGACGACGCGGTCGAGCTGCTGGAAACCCTCGACGAGGCGGAGCAGGAGGAAATCCTCGAGAAGCTGCCGTTGCAGGAGCGCGTCGCGCTCGAGCGCAGCCTGCTTTATCCCGAAAATTCCGCCGGCCGCCGGATGCAGACCGAGTTCATCGCGGTGCCGCAGGATTTCACCGTCGGCCAGGCGATCGACTACATGCGCGAGACGCCGGATCTGCCCGACCGCTTCTACGAGATCTACGTCGTGGACAAGGACCAGCACTGGCAGGGTGCGGTCTCGCTCGACGTCCTGCTCCGCGCCCGCCGCCCGGTCGCGCTTGCCGAGCTGACCGACGAGGATCGCCGCCGCGTCTCCGTCCTGGAGGACCAGGAGGAGGTGGCGCGCATGTTCGGCAAGTACAATCTCGTCGCGGCACCGGTGCTCGACACCCAGGATCGCCTGGTCGGCGTCATCACCGTCGACGACGTCGTCGACGTGATCGAGGAGGAGGCGGACGAGGACCTCAAGGCGCTCGGCGGCGTCAACAGCGACGAAGAACTCTCCGATACCGTGTTCACCATTGCGCGGGCGCRGTTCAACTGGCTGCTGGTCAATCTCGCCACCGCCTTTCTTGCATCCTCGGTGCTTGGCCTGTTCGAGGGGCAGCTCGAGAAGATGGTCGCGCTCGCGGTGCTTGCGCCGATCGTCGCGAGCCAGGGCGGCAATGCCGCGACCCAGACCATGACGGTCGCGGTGCGCGCGCTTGCGACGCGCGAGCTCGGCTCCTCCAACGCCTGGCGCGTGGTGATGCGCGAAGGCCTGGTCGGGCTCGTCAACGGCCTTGCCTTCGCCTTGATCACGGGCATCGCGGCGGTGGCCTGGTTCAAGATCCCGGGCCTCGGCATCGTCATCGGGCTTGCGATCATCTGCAACCTCGTCGCGGGCGCGCTCGGCGGCATCCTGATCCCGATGGCGCTCGAACGTGTCAGGGCCGATCCGGCGGTCGCGTCAGGCACGTTCGTCACGACGGTGACCGACGTCGTCGGCTTCTTCTCCTTCCTCGGCATCGCGACGCTGTGGTTCGGGTTGAGGTAGCGGCGACGGGCAACCATCTTTAATCCGAACTTAAGCRACCTGCCGCATCATCGCCCGTGCTTGGGGGAATGGACATGCGGTTGCGGCTGAAGGCGGACGGACGGGTYGTCGAGTTGCGGGATGGGCAGGAGCTTCCGGTCCAACCGTTTCCAGTCCAGCCGTTGCCGGTCCAGGCGGCGGCCAATGCCGTCCCTGGCGATGACGCCAGCTCGCTTGCGGTGCGCGCTCTGCGCCGCCGCGCCTGCCTCACCCAGATGGAGTTCGCCGCCAAGCTCGGCGTTCCCGTCGAGACCATCCGCAACTGGGAGCAGGGCAAGCGCGCCCCGCGAGGACCCGCCCGCGCGCTGCTCGCCGTGATAGCGCATGCGCCGGACACCGTGTTCCAGGCGCTCGCCAAAGCCTGACGTCAGGGCCAGGCGCGAGCCTCCCGTTAGCATTGCCCTGAATATCCGGCCCGGCGCCGGCGTCGTCCGTTGGCACTGTCACGGGCCGGGTCCATAATGGCGCCCGGATGATGTTTTGAGGCGATCGCAACAGAGAGGATTCCTCATGCTGTTCGTCGAGGCCAATGGCGCAAGGATACCGGCGATCGGGCTCGGGACCTGGGAGCTGGGCGGGCGCGCTTGCGGCCGCGTGGTCGAGCAGGCGCTGCGGCTCGGCTATCGCCACATCGACACTGCGCAGGTCTACGACAATGAGCGCGAGGTCGGCGACGGCCTGCGCGGCTCAGGCGTGCGCCGCGACGACATCTTCCTCACGACAAAGGTCTGGACCAACCATTTCGCGCCCCATGATCTCGAACGCTCGGTCAAGGAGAGCCTCGCCCGGATGCGGCTCTCCTCCGTCGATCTCCTGTTGCTGCACTGGCCCAATTCGCACGTGCCGCTGGAGGAGACGCTGGGTGCGCTGTCGCATGCCAAGCGCATGGGCCTGACCCGCCACATCGGCGTTTCCAATTTCACCGTGGCGCTGATCGAGCAGGCGGTGGCGCTCTCGCCGGAGCCGCTCGTCTGCAACCAGGTCGAATATCATCCTTATCTCGACCAGACGAAGGTGAGGGCAACCTGCGACCAGCATGGCCTCGCGCTGGTCGCCTACAGCCCGATCGCCAGGGGACGCGTCAAGGCCGACCAGACGCTCGCCGGGCTCGGCCGCGCGCATCGCAAGACGCCGGCACAAATCTGCCTGCGCTGGCTGGTGCAACAGAATGTCGCTGCGATCCCGCGCACCTCGCGCGTCGAACGTCTGTCGGAAAACATCGATATTTTCGATTTCGAGCTCTCGGATGACGAGATGGCCCAGATCGCCGCGCTGGCAAATCCCAAGGGCCGTCTGACCGATTTCGGCTTCGCGCCAAAATGGGATTGAGAGGGGGCCGCTGTATGCTAGGACCGGCGTGGCAACCCAAGATCGATCGATGGAACTGCGGAAGATCATACGGACGGACATTGCAGCGTCGGCGGTCGCGCATCTGACGCTGGTGGCGCTGATCATCCTGATCAGCGAAGTCCATCCGTTTCACGCCGCGGCGCCCGAGACTGTTTCGGTGGACATCGTCACGCCGGAGCAGGTGAAGGAGGAGGAGGCCAAGGCCGAGGAGAAGGCTCAGGAGAAGCCGCCGGAGCCGCTGCCGGACCTGAAATTGCCGAAGCTGGATTTCACCGACAAGGACAAGGCGGAAGCCGCGCCGAAGCCTGCGACCAAGCAGCAGGCCGCGGCGCCGTCACCGCAGGCCCCGCCTGAACCGCAGCAGAAACAGCCGCAGCCACAGCCCTCTGAGGCACCGAAGCAGCGGGAGGCCAATGTGCAGCCGCAGCCTCAACAGCCGCAGCCGTCGCAACAGCCGCCTCCGCAGCCCCAGCAACAACCGCCGCCCCAGGCGATGCCGCAGCCGCCGTCGCAACGGCCGCCGCCACAAGCGATGCAGCAGCCGCAAGCCGCGCCTCCGGCCTATCAGGCGCCGGAGCCTGACGTGACCGTCAAGTACGGCGTCATGCTGGGCCTGCCGCCGGAATTGCCGCCGGAGCTGCCGAAAGACGCCCCCAAGGACGATGGCGGCGATGCCAAGGATTCAATCGCGGCCAAGCTGCCACCCGAGGTCATCGCCGCGCTGCGTCGCCACCTGAAGAGCTGCGCCAAGCTGCCGGCCGGGGTCGACCCGACCGACAACGTCAACATCAAGCTGCGCACGGTGTTCGCCACCGACGGCACACTGGCCCGCCCGCCGATCCTGATCGAAGCTCCGCCATCCGCGAAGGGCGTGGCCATCGTGAAATCCGCGACCGCAGCGCTCCTGGCCTGCCAGCCCTACAAGATGCTGCCGGCCGACAAGTACGGCGAATGGAAGATCTTGGACCTGCCGTTCTCGCCGCGGGATTTTGGCGGAGGGTAGGCGGCTCGCTCCACTCTATCCATTCTGCGAGCTAAGGCCTCCCGGTTCGCGGCTTCAGCCATGCCATGATCACGGCGTGCGGCGTTCTCCGGCTGCGTGGCAAGCTATGTCTTTCGATGGTGCGCCGTGCAAAGGCGCCGGCCTGCTCGGTGGAGCCTCGCTGCGCCGGCGCGAGAGCCATCCACTCGCGAATGACGGCACGTCGAATGTTCGATTTTGGCATCGGATCAAATCCATGAGTTCGGGTGGATGTTCACGCGGCCTGCCGAAGGGGGATGGCCTCCGAGCGCCGCGCCAGAAGCACGCTGCCGCAAGGATGCTCGGCGCCTTGCAGGACGACGAAGCCGCGCTTCGTCACTGCGGCACGAAGAGTGTCCTTCGCAGCTGCCTTCTGCGCGTCGAGCCAGATCACCAGCACGGCGCGGGGGCTCAGGAAATCGTCGAGCCAATCCACTGTCGCATCGAGTGCGTGAAGCGTGCGTCGCCGCCAATCCACGAGCGCGACTTCATATTGACCTGCCGGCCGGCCGCAATTACCTGCCGCCGCCGCCAGCAGATATCCGCGACGATGCAGCTCAATCACCAATTCCATGCTCTTCGCGCCGACCACGACGATGCGTTGCCGCGTCGAGCAGTTCGCGATGGCCATCATCGGATCGATGATCCTGTCGCTGACCCCTGAATTCGACATCATTTCACCAGTTCGCTACGCCGCGCGAGCTTGCGCGACGGAGCGGATATGGTGCTGGATGCTGTATGATTTCGAGATTGGCGCGATCGCGGTTGCATAGGATCGGCATAGGACCGGCCTCGGCGGCGCGCTGCCGGCAACTTATGTCGCGCTTATAAACAGACGATGCACTCCCCATCGCATTCAAATGCCGTCAGCGCCATTCTTCCGGCCCGCGCTTGTTATCGCGCCTTGCCTGGAGACAAAAATGTCGGCTTACCGTGCATTGATCGTGGGGCTACACGATCGTCCCATCAGAATGATCCACATGGATTGCATCGACGACGAAGCTGCGATCAGCTCCGCGGAGAGGCTCGTCGACGGTCGCGACGTTGAGCTCTGGCAGATGGATCGGCCTGTGGCCAGATTCGATTGCCGGTCCGGGACGATGCGCAGGAAGTAGGCCGGGATATCGCGGTGTGGGCAGGCCTCGCGTCCTGGGATGACGGAGCCAGTCGTGTCGTCATTGCGAACGTAGCGAAGCAATCCGGACTGTCACCGTGAAAAGATCCTGGAGTGCTTCGCTGCGCTCGCAGTGACGGTGTGGAGAAAACGCGTGCCGCCCTTCGCTCGCGCGCAGCAGATGCCTCAAGAACCGCGCTTCCGAGTCTCCGCACCATCCATCTCCTCCGGCGCCATCGCCGCCCAGGCACTGGACGCGAATTGCCTTCGCCAGGTCACGATCACCACCGCCGCCGTGGTCACGAACAGCACCCAGGGGCTGACGAACCARCCGAGATAGCCGAGTGCGAAGAAGAAGGCGCGCTGGCCGCGGTTGAAGTGGCGGCCGGCGGATTCGAACAGGCGCGAGGTGCGGATGACGTGGGCCTCGGCCTCAGGCGTGTCGCGCCGGTCAGCCGGCGGCATGCCGCCGAACAGGATCGCGACATAGTTGAACAGGCGATAGGCCCAGGCGAATTTGAAGAAGGCGTAGACGCAGATCAGCACGAGGCCGACGCATTTCAGCTCCCACAGCGCGGGCGAGGGGCTGAGATCGATCGGCAGCTTGGCGAGGATGGTGATGGCGTCGTTGGTGGCATGCAGCAGTGCCAGTGCGCCGCCGAGCGCGAACAGGCTGGTGGAAGCGAAGAAGGCGGTGCCGTTCTGGAGCGAGGCCATGATCTGCATGTCGACCATGCGGGTGTCGCGGTCGAGCAGGCGGCGGACCCAGACCTCGCGATAGCGGTTCATGCGCGCCGACAGGCTGTCGCGGCCATAGGCCGAGTGCTCCAGCGTCAGGGCATAGACCAGCCATTCGATGATGAAGAAGCCGACCGCGGTGATGTCGACCCAATGCCCGCCCATGTCTCACTCCTCGCGAAGATCGCAACGATTGCCACGCGCGGCCGGGTGCGGCAACGATTGATTGGCGGCAGGCGATGGCGCTAAAAGCAGCCGCATCCGCATCCAAAGGACCTAGGGAAGGACCAGCGACATGGCAGCGCTCAAGCTCGCGATCGGAAACAAGAACTACTCGTCGTGGTCGATGCGGCCATGGCTCGCACTGCGCGCCAATGACATCCCGTTCGTCGAGACTGTCATTCCGCTCTACACGGACAATCCCGCGGACAAGGATCAGATCCTGTCCTTCAGCCGCGCCGGCAAGGTGCCGGTGCTGGTCGACGGCGACATCACTGTGTGGGATTCGCTCAGCATCATCGAGTACGTTGCCGAGCGCTATCCGGAAGCGAAGCTGTGGCCCGACGATGTCGCCGCCCGCGCGCACGCCCGTTCGGTGTGCGCCGAGATGCATTCCGGCTTCATGGCCTTGCGCAACGAATGCGGCATGAACCTGCACCGCCCCGTGGGCGCCGTGACGCTGTCGGCGGACGCCAAGGCCAACGTCGCCCGCGTGCAGGAGATTTGGCGGGAGTGCCGGGCGCGCTACGGTGCCAAGGGACCGTTCCTGTTCGGCCGCTTCGGTGCAACGGATGCGATGTACGCCCCGGTCGTGCACCGTTTCCGCACCTACGCGATCGAGGTCACGCCGGAGACCAGGGCCTACATGGACACGATGATGGCGTTGCCGGCGTTCCAGGAATGGACCCGCGACGGAATCGCCGAAACGCTCGTCATCGAGAAATTCGAGAACGTCTGACCCGCGAATGTGATCGGGCGCCGCTTGACGATGTGCAGGCTGGCGGCGCTCAATCGCGGTGGAAGGACCGCTTGGGAGAGGGCAGGGGCATGGGAATTCTGGACTCGCTGGAAAACAACCCCGCGCTTCGCAGCGCGCTCGGCCAGCTCGGCGCCGCGGTCCTGCCGGCGGTGTTGAACGAGGTGCTCGGCAGCAACAATCAGGGCGGCCTCAGCGCAATCGTCGCGAAGCTTCAGCAGTCCGGCTTCGGTGACCAGGTCAAATCCTGGCTCAGCAACGGCCAGAACCTGCCGATCTCGGCCGACCAGCTCCGCGCGGTGCTCGGCAGCGACACGGTTCGGCAGCTTGCGGCGCGCTACAACATCCCGGTCGACCAGCTCGGCCAGATTCTGGCCCAGGAACTGCCCAAGGCCGTGGACCAGGCAAGCCCGGAGGGGCATCTGCCCCACACCGTCTGAGGGAGCCGGTTCCAGCGGTATCCTCCACCCACCGGTTCCCGCACTATCGTCCTGAAAATACTGCCGGATCGGCCTATTTGCCATGCCTGTATACCGCTGGCCAAAACGCCGCATTGCGTGCTATATGTCACGCCGGGTTTTCAGCCGGTCCGACGCAGTGGGACCCTGGGCACGGCCGGCGCTGTTTGAGTCATGGAGATGGGCGTTGAAGCATAAATTCCCCGTGGGAACGCGCGTACTGTTCACTGCCAGCAACGTCGCGCGCCCGGCTGCGAGTGGCTCATACGAGATCATCCGCCTGCTGCCGACGGATGGCGACGACTGCCAGTACCGCATCAAGAGTTCGACTGAAGCGTTCGAGCGCGTCGCCAAGGAAAGCCAGCTCGCCCAATCCTGACGGATGACGGTGCCGCGCGTTGACATCGCGAAGGAATTCGCTTCGCTCGCCGTCAAAAGGCCCCCTTCGCCTCGACATGGTGAACCGGGGGCAGTTGCCGACTCGCGGGGGCTCGCTTTGACCATTCGCTCTTTGCTGGCGTGAGGGGGCGTCGCGCATGAACTGGGCATGGGCCACTTCGTTCGACCAAATCTCGCGCCCGCAGGCCTTTCCGATGTGGATGATCCTGGTAGCCGCCGGCTTCCTCGGCCTGATTCTCCTGATTACGCTGGTGCGCGCCGAAAGGTCGGTTGCCAACGGCGCGCTGACCGTCATCGCGCTGCTTTCCATTGCCATCGCGGTAGCTGCCACCGTGCGCGTTTATGGTCCGGCGGAGGAGGCGCCGCCCGGCGAGGCGCGCGCGCAGAGCGCGGTCGTCGCCAGCCTGCCGGCGCTGTCCTGTCTCGACGATCTCGCCGGCAATGCCGTGGCGATTGGTTGCGAGAAGGCRCTGTTCGGCTCGCCTGACGCGGCGGCTGCGGCCGTCTCCTACACCGCCGCACGGATCGACCGGCTCACCGCGCTCGGCGATGCCGCGACCGCCGAGAAGAGCCTGACGCTGGACATGAAGGTGCTGCGCAAGGCGCTGGAGCGCGATCGCTACGGCCTCGTCGCGCAGGTGCTGGTTGCGCGCGACGGCTGCACGCAGTTCGACTGCGCCGCCTTCCGCTCGCTGACCGATCAGCAGCGGGTCGCCGCCAACATGGATTCCCATCTCTACGACACGCTGGTCGCACGCTATGCGCCGGGCTGGAACGCGCCCGCAACGGCCCCGGCGATGCCGGCCACCGCGGCGCTTGCCGGGATGCCGCCATCGATGCCGACGGGCAGGCCGACCAATGCGGAGTTCCCGAGCGCGTCTTCGACGCCGCCGGTGAGCATCATGAATCCGGAGCCGCCCACGGCGGCGGTGCGACAGGCGGCGCCTGCTGGAGGCGCAGCCTCGGCGCCGCGCGTGTCCGCTCCGACCTCGGCGCAGGCTGCTGCTCCTGCGGCGCCGGCTGCGAAGAAGCCGCCAGCGCCGAAGGCCGCGCGTGCGCCCGCCGCAGCACCGGTTCCGCTCGCCCCGCCGGCTCCGGCCCCGGCTCCTGCGGCTGCGGATAACGAATAGTTCGGCATTCCAAATGCGTGGCTGCCCGGCTAATGCTGGGCGCATGCCGCTACATCTGATCAAGCTCGCCGTCGGCTGCGACTCCGTCAAGGAATTGAAGGGGTGGGTCGCCGAACGGATGCAGACCGCCAAGAAGAAGGGTCTGCCGCAACATCACATCCACATCACCCGCATGGTGCCTAAGCGCGACGCCGAGATCCTGGCGGGCGGGTCGCTGTACTGGGTGATCAAGGGCGAAATCGCCGCGCGTGAAAAGATCATCGGCATCGAGCCGTTCCGCGACAAGGACGGCATCGGCCGTTGCCGGATCGTGATGCAGTCGAAGGTGATCTCGGTATCGCCGCGGCCGATGCGGCCGTTCCAGGGCTGGCGCTACCTCAGCGACGATTCCGTACCGCCCGATCTCGGCAAGTCGGCCGCCGGCTCGATCGCGGCGATGCCGGAGCCGATGCGGCGCGAACTGCGCGATCTCGGACTGCTCTGACGCAGCCGCTCATGGCGGCGTGACGATGTGCAGCCGCGCCCAGTCGGAGGGCGGCATCACGACCGGACGTCCGCCTTCGCCGATGGCGTCGATGATGTCGACCAGCTCGGGTTCGACGCCCATCTCGTGCAGGTACTTGCGATACTGCTCGCCAAAGATCGCCGTCAGGCTCTCGCGCTGTTCGGGCGCCACGTTGGGCGCGCGGCGATTGCGGATGGAGCGGCCGGCCAGCACCACCGTCGCACCTTGCGGGAGGCTGCGATTCACCCCGCCGGCGAGCATGAGGACGCACGCGAAATCGCACGCCGGATCCGGCAGGGATACCTTGGCGTCGAGCGGTCCGCCCGGGCGCTTCAGCGCAAAACAATCCGCCTCCGGCCTGCCGGCGCAGGCCCCGACCTCGGTCGCGCCGGCGGTGGCATCCAGGCGGCGGTCGCGCAGGATGCGGCCCATGCTGACCGCAACATTGAGGTTGGAGCCGCCCCAGCTATGGATGACGAGCGGCAGCTTGTGTCCCGCCTGGCGATCGAGAATCGCGATCAGCCGCTTGTAGCTGTCCCATTGCACCGTGCCCTCGGCGGCGATCCAGTCGGAGCAGCCCGGTCCGCAGGCCCCGGCGGGGCCATGGGCGACGTAGAAGATCATCGCATCTGGCGGCGACCCGTACAGGCCGATCGGCGGGCGCTGTTGTGCCTGGGCGGCAGTCGCGGCGACAAGCGCCAGCACGCCGTTCACGATCATCGTGCGGATGAATGACATGCCCCTGCCAGCCGGCTCGTTTCCTCGCCCCGATCATCCATCCGGGCGATGGAACGCGCAAGATCGAGCTCGGCGGTTACACCGCGATATTGTCGATCAGCCGGGTCGTGCCGAGCTTGGCCGCCACCAGGATCCGCAACGGGCCGTCCTTGCGCGAGGTGACCGGCGCGAGCGTCTCGGCATGGCGGGCCTCGAAATAGTCGAGCGCGAAGCCGGCCGCCGTGATCGTCCCGGCGCCGCGCGTCATCGCGGATGCGATCGCTTCGCCGGCGCGGATGAGCCCGGCGCTGTCCTTCATGGCGCGGTAAAGCGTGGTCGCGGTCTGCCGCTCCTCCGGCGAGAGATAGACGTTGCGCGAGGACATCGCGAGCCCGTCACGCTCGCGCACGGTGCGGGAGCCGGTCACCTTGACGCCGAGGTCGAGGTCGCGCGCCATCTGCGTCACCACCCGCAACTGCTGAAAGTCCTTCTCGCCGAAGATCGCGACGTCCGGCCGGCACTGCGTGAACAGCTTGCTGACGACGGTGGCGACGCCGCCGAAGAAGTGCGGCCTGAAGCGGTCCTCGAGGCCGGCCAGCGCCGGCCCCTCCGGCACGATGCGGGTCGCAAAGCCTTCCGGATACATCGCCTCGGCGCCGGGGTGCCAGACGATGTCGACGTCCTCGGCGGCGAGCTTGGCGAGATCGGACTTCCAGGTGCGCGGATAGGCACCAAAGTCCTCGGTCGGGGCGAACTGGGTCGGGTTGACGAAGATCGACACCACGACGCGACTCGCGCGCCGCTTGGCGAGGCGCACCAGCGACACATGCCCGTCATGGAGGGCCCCCATGGTCGGGACCAGCGCGATCGTGGCCTTTCGCTTGCGAAGATTGTCGACGGCGCGTCGCAAGGCGGGGACCGTGCGGGCGATCAAGGGGCTTCGTGACATCAGGACTCGACAGGGTTGGGAATGGGAAGCGGGCGCGTCCCGGCGCCCGGCCGGCTAACCTTAACAAGCGCCGATCGTGGACGCCATGCATTCGGAAGCGGCACAGCATCCCGCGCGAGGCCGCGAACGATGTCGCGACATGGCTGAATCACAAGCGAGAGATGGTGCCGTGATTCATTTCGAACACGGCGCGCTGCGATTTGCATTTACTGTCACGCATTTCACTTGACCGCAGACGCGRCCAACTCGAAGATATTCATCAGGGGTGTTGAGGATCGCTATGCTTGTGCAGGCTAGCCAAGGCCAATCCGGCTCGGCGCATGTCGTCGTGCTCGGCAACGAAAAAGGCGGCTCCGGCAAGTCGACCACCGCCCTGCACATCGCGGTCGCGCTGCTGAAGGCCGGCCAGCGCGTCGCCACGATCGACCTCGACTGCCGTCAGCAGAGCTTTACCCGCTACATCGGCAACCGTTCCGCCTGGGCGCGCCGCACCGGCCTCGGCCTCGAGCTGCCGGTGCATCGCTGCATCAAGCTCGGCGAGACCATGCAGATCGCCGAGAACGAGAATTCCGAGTTCCAGCAGTTCATGGAGGCGGTCTCGGCGGTCGAGAGCAATTTCGACTTCATCGTCATCGATACGCCCGGCACCGACAGCTATCTGATGCGCTTGGCGCACTCGATGGCGGACACGCTGGTCACGCCGATCAACGACAGCTTCCTCGATTTCGACGTGCTCGGCACCGTCGATCCCGCCAACTACGCAGTGACTGGCGAGAGCCACTATGCCGAGATGGTGCGGGATGTCAGGCGCAAGCGGCGCCAGCTCGACGGCTCCAGCACCGATTGGATCGTCGTGCGCAACCGCCTGTCGATGCTCGGCTCCCGCAACAAGCAGCTCGTCGCCGAGGGCCTCAAGGATTTGTCGCTGCGGCTCGGCTTCCGCTACGTCGACGGCTTTGCCGAGCGCGTCGTCTATCGCGAATTTTTTCCGCGCGGCCTGACCGCGCTCGACGAGATCGACGAGGCCACGCTCGGCATGCGGCCCAACCTTGGCCATCTCACCGCGCGGGAAGAGGTGACGGGCCTGCTCCGCCAGCTCAAGCTGCCGCTCGACGAACGCGGCCGCCGCCGTGCGGCAAATCGCGCCGAGTGGTTCAGCCAGGTCGACAAGCCGCTCGAGGTCCACGACATCCTCGGCGCCTGAGGCGGCGGTATATCGCTACTTCCAGCCGATTGAAGCTGCCGGTTCCCGCCGGAACTGAGTGCGGGCTTGGCCGTTTCACCCCGTGTTTACCGTGAAATTGAAGCCAATCGAGACCGGTTGCGTCGGATGGTAGCCTGCACCTGACGTAGCCGCCTGAGAACGGGATGCCCAAGAAACGCGTGCGGCGCACAATGAAAGGGCTGAAGGTTCACAATATTTAAGCTTCCTGTCACGCGGCTGTGACATATATTAGGGAATAGGCGACCAGGGGCCGAAGAGCCCCGGAAGAACACGATTTTCAACAGGGATTCAGGCCGCAAGAGCCTGAGGCTGAGGACGAAAATGAAGCGTGGAATTGCCGTTCTGGTTTCGGTTAGTGCCCTCTGCGGCGTCGCCTATGTCACGGCGAGCAAGTGGGCCATCAAGCACGAGACCGTCACCTTCTACGACGCCTCGCGCGACAACCGTCCCGTGCCTGTCGATATCGCGGTCCGCCGCGACAAGGAAATGCAGGCTAATGCCGGCATGATCACGCTGCCGGTTGCCGTGATCAATCACGGCAACACTGTCAAGAATACCGAGTACGGCTTCCTCGCCAACATCTTCGCGGCGCGCGGCTACATGGTCGTAAGCCCGCAGCATGATTTGCCGACCGATCCTCCCATGGTGACGAAGCCCGGTGAGCTCTATGTCGGCCGGCTGCCGCAGATCCTGCGCGGCGTTGCCAACATCCATCTCGCCATGCAGGAGATGAAGAAGGTTCAGCCCAACGCCGATTACGACAGGGTGACGATGGTCGGCCACTCCATGGGCGGCGACATCACGATGTATTTCGCCAAGCAGTATCCGGATGAGGTCAAGAAGGTCGTCACGCTCGACAATCTGCGCGTGCCCTTCGTCACTGCCGGCAAGTTCAAGATCCTGTCCTTCCGTTCGCAGGATCCGCAGTTCAAGACCGACGCGGGTGTCATCCCAACCGATGAGGAATGCGAGAAGGCCGGCATCCAGGTCGTGAAGACCGAATTCCAGCACAACGACATGCGCGACACCGGTCCGGATGCGGCGAAGAACTCGATCCAGAGCATGCTCGACAAGTTCCTGAGCGACGGCGATAGCGCCGTCGCGCCCGTCGATACGCGCTCGGCCCCGCCCAATATCCTGGAGCCTGGTCCGGTTGCTCTGATGGCGCCTGCCAAGAGCTGACACCGACACAGGCTGACACCGACACCGCTCCGATCGTCTGCACGACCTGCAAAGCCTCCGCCGGCATCCGCCCGCGGAGGCTTTGCACATTGACCGGGCCGCAGGCGCTATCCACATTAGCGGCTCACGCAAGAAGCGAGCAGGGATGCCCGGCGAACCCGTCAAACCGCGTGGCCGTGATGCCGTCTCGAGCCAAACCGGCGGCACGCTGCCTCAAGCCAGCACCGCGGAGGACATCGCCGCGTTCGTCGCCAAGGCGCGTGCGCTGTCGCCGCATGCCCCCGGCGCGAAGGGGCGGCTGATTTTCGCGCTGGATGCGACGATGAGCCGGCAGCCGACCTGGGACATGGCCTGCGCGCTCCAGGCGGACATGTTCCGCGAGGCCGCAGCGATCGGCAGCCTCGACATCCGGCTCGTCTATTATCGCGGCTTGAACGAGTGTCGCGCCACGGGCTGGATCTCCGACAGCGCGAAGCTCGCGACGTTGATGAGCAAGATCGACTGTCGCGGCGGCGACACCCAGATCGGCAAGGTGCTGAGCGACGTGCGGCGCGAGGCGGTCGCCTCGGGCGTGCGCGCGGTCGTCTTCGTCGGCGATGCCATGGAGGAGAAGGTCGACGAGCTCTGCGCCAAGGCCGGCGAGCTCGGCATGCTCAAGGTGCCCGTGTTCGTGTTTCAGGAAGGCGCCGACGCCGTGGCCGAGCAGGCCTTTCGCGAGATCGCGCGGCTGACCGGCGGGGCCTGGTGCCGGTTCGATCCCGGCGCGGCGGCGCAGCTTCGCGAGCTGCTGCGCGCGGCCGCGGCTTATGCCGCCGGCGGCCGCGAGGCGCTGTTGAAACTCGCCAAGAGTGCGAGCGGTGCGGCCAAGCTGATCGGGCAGATGAAGTAGCGGCCCGCGTCGGAGACGGACGCCATGCATTTTGCCGTGAGGACGACTATATTCCGGCCATGACCCTGATCGCCGGCGCCATCGCCGTTATCACGCTTTATCTGCTGCTCCAGATGTTCCGCTCCGCCAATCCGGCGGTGCTGGCGCGCACCATCAAGTTCGGTGGCGGCGTGGTGGCGCTCGCGGTCGCAGCGTTCACTGGCCTGCGGGGCGAGTTGGCGGTGGCGATCCCGCTCGGGATTTTCGGCGCCGGGCTTCTGGGCTGGACGCCGCTGGCCAATGCCGGCTTCGGCAATATCGGCGGGCTGTTCGGCGGTGGCGCAACGCGGCCGGCCGGACAGGCCTCGCGCGTACGCTCGCAATTCCTGGACATGCGGCTCGACCACGATTCGGGGCAACTCGCCGGCCAGATCGTCGCCGGTCCTCACGCCGGGCGCGATCTCCAGGAGTTCGATCTCGCTGGCCTGCTGGCGATGGCTCCGGCGTTCGACGCCGAGAGCGTGGCCCTACTTGAAAGCTATCTGGACCGCCGGTTTCCCGCTTGGCGTCAGAACGCGCAGGGCGATGCGGCAGGGCGGCAGCGCCGCACGGCGCCGAGCGGCAAAATGACGGCGGAGGAAGCCTATCAGATCCTTGGCCTGCAGCCGGGCGCGGGGCGCGACGACATCAGCCGGGCGCACAAGTCCCTGATGAAGAAACTCCATCCCGACCAGGGGGGCTCGACGTATCTCGCTGCCCGTGTGAACGAGGCCAAGGATACTCTGCTTCGYACGCATAACGGCTAACTCCGGCACTACGCTACAAACGCCCGTACCGCGTAAGCTCCGCTTGCTCTGTCTGCCGTCGCCCCGATGCCCGCCTTTGTCGGCGTGGTCGATCCCTTGAGTAAAGTTTTAACCGTAAATCCTTGACGAGAGGTTGTCGCGGAACTGGCATTGCCGCATCCCCCAAACAAAAATGCCCGCGAAAAGCGCGGGCATTTTGATTGGAGCGGTACGACAGATCAGTTGCGGACGGTGATGCAGGAGATGTCGGCGCGCTTCAGGGCGCGGCAGACGGCTTCGGCCTGGTCCCGCTCGAGCCCGGCGAAACGGGCCCGGTAAAGCTTGCGATTGTCCTTGGCGAGGACCGGCTCGGTGAACGGGTCGGCCTTGCTGAGCAGGCCGCGGGCCGAGCTGCGGGCGGCGTCGATGCGTTGCTGGGCTTCGTTCTCGCTCTCGAGTGCGCCGACCTGGACGATCCAGCCGCTATGGGTGACGACCGGCTTGGTGGTGGCGCTCATCTGGATCGGCTGCGGCACAGGATCGGCCGAAGCGAGCTTCGCAGCAGCCGGAGTGGGCGCGGCGGCCGTTGCGGCCGGCAGCACGCCGAGGATGCCGTTGCCGGTGCCGAAGCCCGCCGGCTGACGGGGCATCTCGGTGCGGGCGAGCTCGGCCTTCGGCGCTTCCGGCTGGCTCGCCATCTCGGGCTTGTTGATGAGATCGGCGCGGGCGACGACGGCGCCGGAGGTCTCCGCGACCTCGGAGCGGGCCGCAATCGTGCTCGTGACCTGCGGTGCGAGCTGAGCCGGGGCGGTGGAGGCAACCTTCACGGTGCCGGCCTTGACCTGAACAGTCTTCACCCGGACCGGCTTCATCGGCTCGGACGAGCCGGGGATGATGGAGAGCGGCTGGCTGGAGATCACGCCATTGGTGAGCGGCGCGGGCTCGATCCTGGATTCAGTCGGCCGAACCTCAGGCTTGCTGGTGTCAGGCCTGGCTTGAGCCGGCGGCATCGCGGCGGTCGCGGCCGCCAGCGCTGAGAGGCGCGAGGCGAGACGTTGCGGGGCCGTCTCGGGGGCAGGGGCGGCCGCGGCCTGCTGGACCTGCGGAGCGGGGCGGGCCGGGGTCTCCGATGCATCGGCGACGTCGGTATTGGCATCTGCGCCGTTGCGCTCGGTGACAGCGACGACGGTGTGGGTGGTGGCGCCCTTCTCGAGGTTCTCCGCGAGCAGGTTGCGCATGGTGGCGTCGCGCGAGCCGCCGCTGCGGCCGCCGAGCACCACGCCGATCAGGTGGCGGTTGCCGCGACGCATCGAGGTCACGAGGTTGAAGCCGGAGGCGCGGGTGTAGCCGGTCTTGATGCCGTCCACGCCCTCGACGCTGCCGAGCAGGTGGTTATGGTTGCGGATCGACTGTCCGCGCCAATTGAACGTCGAGGTCGCGAAATAGCGATAGTAGCGCGGGAAGCGCTCCTGGATGGCGCGGCCGAGCGTGGCCTGGTCGCGCGCGGTCGTGACCTGCTCGTCGTTGGGAAGGCCGTTGGCGTTGCGGTAGACCGTCTTGGACATGCCGAGCGAGCGCGCCTTGCGCGTCATCATCTGGGCGAAGTCGTCCTCGTCGCCGCCGATCGCTTCCGCGATCACGACGGCCGCATCGTTGGCGGAGCGGGTGACGAGGCCCTTGATCGCGTCCTCGACGCGGATGGTCTGGCCGGCACGGAGGTTCAGCTTGGTCGGATCCTGATCGGCGGCGTGCTGCGAGACCGGCATCTCGGTGTCGAGCTTCATCCTGCCGGACTCGAGGCGCTCGAACAGCAGATAGAGCGTCATGATCTTGGTGAGCGAGGCGGGGTGGCGGATTCCGTCTGGGCTCGTTGCCTGGAGCACGGAGCCGGAATTGCCGTCGACGATGATCGATGCGAATTTCGGGCTGGAGCTGTCGGACACATCGCGCTGCACCCGGTGGTGAGCGTATTGGCGCCGGTGACGCCGTGCCTCGGCAGCATCGGTGAAGATGACTACGGCGGTGACCGTAAGAAGCCCGAAAACGCCAACCCGCGCCAAGCGCGAGGAAGACAAGTTTTTACGAAGCATGAAACCCCGTCCCCGTTTCTGACTTGATCACCGGCCCGTGAGGCGAAATTGTGCCCACTCGACCCGGGATCATTACCTGCTCAGGCTGTCTCTCCGCTGGTGTTCGCTGCGGGAAACGTTGGGCCTAAGCCGCTGTTCTGGCTAAGGTGATGTTCTCGAACGGCTTTTGACCGTTCGCGGAAGCTGAACACGTCCAGGGAATCAGGGTAGGGGTCCGCGGTTTCCAAAAGCTTAAGGAACCATTGCGGGAAACCCCGGGAATCTCAGCGATTTGCATCTAATTTTGTGCGTCGCACAAGATTCTTGACTTTTTTGTGCGTTGCACTATTTTTGGGCGGAGTCAGGGAGCCGGGGCTTCCGGACCAAAGCCAGGGAAAAAGGATTCCGAAATGTTCAAGGTTGAAGACTTTCAGAGCTACGGGAAAGAGCAGTTCGAGCAGTGCGTTGCTTCCGCGACCTCGATGCAGCATGGCCTCCAGGCGATCGCCAGCGCGTATGGCGACTACACCAAGAAGTCGTTTGAAGACACCAAGTCCTTCGTCGAGAAGCTTTCCGGCGTGAAGTCGCTGGACAAGGCCGTGGAAGCGCAGACCGACTTCGCCCGTTCCAGCTACGAGACCTTCGTTGCGGAATCGCAGAAGATCGCCGGCCTTTACAGCGACCTCGCCAAGCAGGCGTTCAAGCCGGTCGAGATCATCGTTTCGAAGTTTACCCCGGCTGCCAACTAACTTCCTCTGGAACTCCTGGAATCGAAAAGCCCGGCTGGTTCAGCCGGGCTTTTTTTTGTCGCGACAGAGATCCGGTTCAGCGCGCCACGCGCAGCTTCGACAGCGACGTACCGGCGGCAACCCCACACGGTCTGACTCGCCGACATCACCGGACAGAACGCGTCGATGCCGCTCGCCTTGGCGTCGTCGCGCAGCTTCTTCCGCCGCGTGCGAGGCATTGCTGTACCACCAGCGATTCTGCGCATCGAGACCGCCGGCGAGGAGCACGAGGCCACTGAGCTGATCGACCAGGTTCTTCGCGGCCGTCGGCATCGCCGACATCTTGCCGTCCTGGGCCATCGAGCCGGCGTTGTCGAGCAGCATGGCGACGCGCATGCGCACCAGGGGCCACGCGATTGAACGGCAGCTCGATTGGACCGTAGAAAACCGGAGGTATCCCGCGAAACCGCCGCTGCCGCTTAACGGCCGGATTCCTAGTCAAGATGTTCTAAACGGTGCCGGCCGAAACTTTTGTCAAATCGGTCCGGATTGACTAACCTTGGTCAGGATCGCCGGACCGGGAATCGGGACTGCCTCGACCATTTTGGCCAGACCGTTGCACGCTTGCGGCGAGCCGGCGGCGGGCCCATATTCCCTACAATCGAGCCGGGCTTGACCGGACCGGTTGGAAGCGGTGATCCAACAAGGCGGCGCGCCCGTGCAAAGCTCCGAAGGGCGGGGCCGCGCGGCTGACCGTCACTCGCTTCCGTGGGGAATTTGAACGCCTGAGCCATGCCGCACCTGACTTTCAGACTAGACCTGTCCGCGCAAGCCGCTGCCCACGCTCCTCGTATGAGCAATGACGAGAACCGTTCGGGCGGACCGACGGGGCCGAATACGTCTGTCATCACCAAGGTCAAGCCGAAGACCAAGCGGCCGAACCTGTATCGTGTGCTGATCCTGAA